>DQIO01000082.1 GCA_020793555.1 Methanosarcinaceae archaeon
TAAAAGATGCCTACTACGAACTTTCGTTGAAGCAGAACGAGATACTTGGGTTTCTTGCACAGTATCTCAAAGTCGGGGGCTTTCCCGAATGGTTCGAGGTAAAAAACGAGGATATGTGGTTTAAGATATTATCCGAAGAATACACGAGCCTACTTTTGTACAGGGATATTGTGAAGGTATTCAACATACGTGACCCCCTTCTTCTTGAATCACTTTTTAAATTCGTAGCCTCTCATTCAGGAGAACGGTTCAGTTATCTTGGGATAGCAAAGGAGATAAGTGCCGATAAGGAAACCTCAAAACAATACCTGTATCATCTTGCCAATTCGCGTATGATATACCTGTCAGGTTATTACACCAAAAGCAAAAAAGCGGCAGAGAGAAAAGAAAAGAAGATATATTTCTGCGATATCGGACTTAAAAACTCTTTTGTAAGGGAGCAGGACATTGGTTTTGACGCGGAAAATTCTGCATTCCTGCATTGCATGAAAGGGGTTTCACAAGACCTGTTCGGAAAGGTGTTTTACTGGTTTGACAAAAACAGATATGAAACTAATATCATAATGAGCTGTAGGTCAAAGGTAGTGCCGATAGAGGTAAAATACAGGGAGAAGGAATCGTTTGATGCAAGAGACCTCAAAGGTCTTGTAGGTTTTTGCAAGGAATTTGATAATAAACATGCGTTTGTTGTTACCAGATCAATGCTGGATGAGAAGAATATCGAAGATATTCGGGTTACGTTCGTTCCTCTATGGCTGTTTTTGCTTGCGTTCTGACATCACAATGAAACATCTAAAAACGCATCCCTCAACAACACCGCATCCCCCTCAAGATTCGGACTCTCGCATATCACAAGCCCCTTGATATTAAAATCGGAAAATGCCTGCATCAGTTCAACGTACTTGAAATCCGAATCCTGAAGGATCAGGTGGTTCTTCTCACCCTTTCTGCCATATTCGATCCCTGAAACATGGATATGCATATCATCAAGACCCTCGCGCCCGAGTGTGTCCTCGACCTTGCCCAGTGTCGCAGCAAACTCCTCATAGGAATTCTCGGCGCCTGCGCTTCTTGCATGCAGGTGTGAAAAATCGATACACAGCATAACGCCTTCGAGTTCACTGCTAAGTTGCAGCAATTCATCCAGATTCCCAAACTGTGAAGGTTTTCCTGTAGTCTCAGGACGGAGTATGGCATTGATGCCTTCATCATCAAGCCGCGCCGCAAGTTCGCTCAGAAGTCCTGCCACCCTTGCAGACACTACTTCGCTACTGTTCTTAAGATAAAATGCCGGATGGAATACAATAGATTCCGCCCCGCACAGAGCTCCGATACGTGCGGATTGGTATATTCTCTCAACACTTGCATCGATTTTTTCCTGCTCTTTTGAATTGAGATTAATGTAATACGGTGCATGGACGCTGAGTGCTACATCCTCAGATTGTGCAGCTTCGCAAACGACCTGCGCAGTCGCCTCCCCCATGCGCACGCCGCGAACGAATTCAAGTTCCATACACCCAAGCCCGAGTTCACGTATGCGTTTGATGCCTTCGGCACTGCTTCTTTTTTTCGTGCTCAGGGGCGTGCCTGCAGTTCCGAACAATAAACTCTTGCGTGCCATGCGTGCTCCTATTCCGCTCCATCCATATTCATCAGAGAATTCCAAGATAGTCTTTCAACTCATCGACACGCTCAGAAGATATCTTTTCGGCAATTATTTCCATCAGGACATCAACGTCCTCAGGATCAAGCGACCGTACTTCCTCTTTTCCCTCAAGAATAAGGTTCGAAAGAAGGTCAAGTTCCTCTGTATCCAGCCTGTTTAGTCTCTCTCCAAAATCCTCGGACGATTCCGCAAACTTGTGGGATATGGGGCGCAGGATGAAAGGATAAGGGTGCCCCATTGGTGAGTCCATGCTTCCGCCTGCTTCCGGTGCGAGTTTGTTGAATATTTCAACTTCCTTGTCAGTGAATTCTCGATGCATACAGAGTTGTTATGCTGAATGGATTTATAAATATTGATTGTTTGCATGTTTGTTCATTTGTCCGTATTCGTTTGGTACGATATTATGCGTGGATGTAAAAAAGAGACGTAGGAGTGCGAAAATAAGAAACCGATGCAGTCGCGCACAAGAGCGCGGCGCATTCATGTATCACCATGAAACATATCAAATTTTTACAATGTTTAGGATCATCGTGAAGGTAGGATAAATGAATCGTATATATTGGATATATGTGTTGGATGTGTTTGGAACGCACCACATTGGCGGCTTGTTGTATCGTTTTAGTTTTCCATAATTTTTAATTTTTTCAAATGCCCATGTTCATCGATCTCACCGCAGGCAATCCGTGTTGAGGATATCGGCCTCTCATCATCTGCCATCACGTATTCAACATTGATAATCTCGATCGGACTGCAACCGGCTTTCTCACGCAATTCATTGATCTTAAGCGCAACCGGAAGCGTTTCGGGTGATACCACAATATAATCAAAATCATCGGTAAGAGTAGTGCCATAGGGGTCTGTCAGTTCCAAGAGGGTATATTGTTTATTTGGAAAATCGAGACTCTTGATGTATTGCAAAAGATTAGCCTTACGTATCTGGCAATCGTCCACATCACGACTGCGCTGCCGTGCCATTTCGTTTGAGGTCAGCCCTATATAGACTTCCCCGCCGGCCGCAAATTCGAAAGCCTTTTTGATAAGGGCTTTGTGACCGTCATGGAGATATTCGAATGTTCCGCCTACTGCGACCTTTGACATGCTTGGAAATAGGGGTCAAGTAAAATAAGTGTTTGGTAGTCCTACTGCCATGTCAATTAAAGGTATATGCTTAGCTGGTTCTGATAAAATGTTGATACATAGCTCAAATTGCCAGACCCCGGCGCAGGTGGTAGCAATGCTTTTATCATGAACACGTTAAATCACCTGCACCAAATACAACGATGCACCGGCTGGCACAGTTCCAAAATCCAGTTATTTTTCAGACATGGATTTACAAGGATTTACACAGATTTGATGTTTATCAAATATCAAACACTTTGCACCACAAACCA
>DQIO01000081.1 GCA_020793555.1 Methanosarcinaceae archaeon
AGCAGAATAAAAATCTCGGCAAAGATTATCCAGACATCCGCTCGCAGGGAAAATTCTTGAATGATGAATACCCCGCGTATTAACTTACGATATGGGATATCATCCAGAATGCCACGTTTACGATAAACGCATTGTGCCTCAAAATACCGCGAAGAACTTAAGAACAGTATTCTATACACTCACACTCAGAAAAAGCTCACTCTGGAGTTAAGTGTGGATTTGAAGATCCTTTGAGAAAGAGACTTGATGCGCGGAAGGTCACTGAAACACGACTTAAAATCGTTGCCATAACGTCCAAATAATTAGATACCTTGGGATTATGGAAGGCACAAAAACTCATTGGCCATGTAGGGGAAATAAGTGAATTTTGTCCCAAGGCCCTTTGTTACGTAACCTTTTTAACCGATAAAATCTATTGCAGAGGATACCCTCTTGGGATAGTAGGGTAGCCTGGTCGATCCTCGAGCGTTTGGGACGCTTGGACTGCGGTTCAAATCCGCGCTATCCCACCAAACTTCTTTTAGATTTGATTGTTGTCACGTCGATTGCTATTATTTCCAATTGTATATACTGTATAGAAACCTTTTTTTAGTTCTTGGTCAAATATTGATTGGAGCATTACATGGTAGAAATATCTAAATTGGAAAAGAAGATTGAAGAACTGGAAGAACTTCAAAGATATAATCGCGGACTTATTGAAGCCAGTATTGATCCAATGCTAACAACGGACATCGATGGTGTCATCACCGATGTGAACGAACAAATGGTGCGAATAACAGAGAGTTCACGAGGTGAACTCATTGGTACTCCTTTTAAAATCTATTTTACAGACCCTGAAGAAGCATCAAACGGTATCAAGAAAACGCTTGCTGACAAGATTGAAAGGGATTATGAACTCACACTGGTCTCCCGAACAGGTAAAGAAATTCAGGTATCTTATAATGCGACCGTTTTTACTGATGCAGATGGATACGTCAAAGGTGTTTTTGCCGTTGCCCGCGATATGACAGAGCACAAACGACTTGAAAATGAACTTGCGAAATACACCGAAAACCTGGAAAAGAAGATCGAAGAACTGGAAGAACTTCACAGATATAATCGCGGACTTATTGAAGCCAGTATTGATCCAATGCTAACAACGGACATTGATGGAGTCATCACTGATGTAAACGAGCAGATGGTGCAAATAACAGAGAGTTCACGAGATGGTCTTATTGGTACTCCTTTTAAAAACTATTTTACAGACCCTGAAAAAGCATCACACGGAATCAAGAAAACGCTTGCTGGCAAGACAGAAAGGGATTATGAGCTCACAATAGTCTCCCGAACAGGTAAAGAAATTCATGTTTCTTACAATGCGACCGTTTTTACTGATGCGGATGGATACATCAAAGGTGTTTTTGCCGTTGCCCGCGATATGACAGAGCACAAACGACTTGAAAATGAACTTGCGAAATACACCGAAAACTTGGAAGTAATGGTGGAGGAGCGCACCGAGGAATTAAGGATGCAGAAGGAGAGGGAGTCTTCATATAATCAGATTATGACTGTGCTGAACGCATCTATAGACCTAAACACCATGCTTAAAAAAGGGTTGAATGAAATTATAGAACACTTAAATGCACTTTCCGGAATAATTTATCTTTATGATTCAGAAGCAAATGTGTTAAAACCAGCCGCGTCCCATGCAGTTAATAAAGAATTGCTGACCGAAGCTTTTGAACTCGGTGAGGGCATTCCCGGGGAAACAGCGCTTGAGCGCAGAACAATTATCGTCAGAGACATACCGCAAGGTGGAGAATACGGGGTTGAACTTGGACTTATGGAAATTGCTCCAAAAACAATAATGAGCGTTCCAATCGTTTTTCACAAGAACCTGCTTGGAACGATCTTGATCGAATTCCTGACTGATGTTTCAGAGGATGTCCAAAAGTTCTTGCAAAGAGTTGTAAGCCAGTTTGGAATTGCAATTAACAATGCCCAATCATACATCATGGTTCAGAATATGGCACAGGAACTTCAGGAATACTCCGGGCAACTTGAAAAATCCAACCAGTTAAAAGATCTCTTTACAGACATATTGCGCCATGACCTATTAAATCCTGCAGGACTTGTCCGCGGTTTTACAGATGTACTGTTGTCCATGGAAATCGACGGGAAAAACAAAGAGCTGCTCAATAAGATACACAGGAATAACGAAAAGCTCATCGATCTTATAGAAACAGCATCGAAGTTTGCAAAACTTGAAAGTACAGAGGAACTTGAATTCGTGCGCAATGATATTGGCGAAATTTTCAAAAATGTTGTTGATAATTTTACACAACCGGCAATAGATAAGGAAATTAAGATAGAGTTTCTTGCCGATGGCGAGTATTTTACAAAAGCGAACACCATAATTGAGGATGTGTTCTCAAATCTGTTGTCAAATGCCATTAAATACAGCCCTGACGGCAGCAGGATAATCATAAATATTCAGGATGCTGGCACTGACTGGAGAATTTCGGTCACTGATTTTGGATTCGGAATCCAGGATGAGGATAAACCAAAACTGTTCCAGCGCTTCAAGCGTGTTGATAAAAAGGGGATCAAAGGCACAGGACTTGGCCTTGCGATAGTAAAACGGATCGTTGAACTTCATGGTGGGGATGTGGGTGTTGAGAATAACCCTGCAGGGCAGGGGAGTGTGTTTTGGGTAACGATTGGAAAAGCGTGATTACGATTGGAAAAGCGTGATTACGATTGGAAAAGCGTGATTACGATTGGAAAAGCGTGATTACGATTGGAAAAGCGTGATTACGATTGGAAAAGCGTGATTACGATTGGAAAAGCGTGATTTCGATTGGAAAAGCGTGATTACGATTAAAAAGTTAATATCCCACAGTATCGTATTTGCCATAGCGTCAAGTTAGGCTTAGATGGTTTTTAGTTTTCGCGATCAT
>DQIO01000080.1 GCA_020793555.1 Methanosarcinaceae archaeon
TATCCACTATCCACTGCTTCGTTGAATATCTCATAACCAATGCCGGAACGGGCAACCGCCAGAAGAGAGGTCTGGATATTCGGCTGCTCCCGGGGTCTGTGCAGAATTAATGTGAACTGGTGCGGTAGGTATCAAGATCATGGAGGGGAAACTTTTTGTGTTTCTCTTTAACATCGTGTGGGTCATTTCACTATTTAGGATATGCCGCCAAATATGCAATCGCGTTGATTGAATTAATTGACAGGATGAACAGGATATGAGTGGCTCGTCCAATCCTGTAAATCATGTTCATCCCGTCTGATATTTGCTCGATCGGCGTTTGGATAATTAACAAAAAAACATATATATACAGACCTGTATATATACAGTATGGTATATCTGACAAAAAAAGAAAAAACCCTTTTTACAAACAGGGAAGCAGAGATAGAACAGATCAATAAGGCAATCAAATTACTTAAAAATGGATATCCTAAAAACTTTTCACTGCTGGGATTAAGAAAAACCGGCAAAACGCTGCTTCTGAGGAAGATTGCCGAAAGTCAGAATGAGCCGGTCGTTGTCTTTTTTAATGTCGAGAGCAATTTTGCACCACCAGAAGACCTTGCACTCAGATTCACCTACAACATATTTCATTCATTAAAGCCGGATGAGGAGTATTTACCATCCCTTTCTGATATGAACACGATCAAACCTGACGCAAAGTCAGCAGATGAGATAATCAGTCTGTTCATAAAAGAATCTGAAAAAACAAAACCTGACCGATTATTATTGATGCAGAAAGCATTTGAACTGCCTGAGAAATTATCAAAGGAACTTAATGTAAAATTTATAATAATGCTGGACGAATTCCAGGCGATCAAAGATTTGAATAACTACAATGAGATCAAAAACATTCTTGGAACAATAAGACCTTTTTTTGAGCACACTGAAAACGTCATGTGGATCATTTCAGGATCTGCAATATCATTGATGCACAGCATGACATCCGGCGCATCATCGCCTCTTTTTGAACTATTCACACATATAAAACTCGATTTTTTCAGCAAGGAAAATACTCTTGAACTGATTGGAAAAATTGAGAAAATATATGGTGCAGAATCAAACAATTCAACAAAGGAAAAGATATTTGCATTTACAAGAGGCCACCAATTCTACACATTCTGCATTGCAGACAGACTGTACTCCCAATCAGAAAAACCAAAGTCAAAAGACCTGACAACAACAATACTTGAAGAGATACTCACGCCAAATGCAAGAATATATGATCACTGCAAGTATGTATTTGACATCTCAATTGAAAAAGCAAAAGGCAAGGCAACTATTAAACGTGTCCTTGAGTATCTTTCTGAAAACGATGATGCCATAATAGCAGAGATAAGCAAAGCCACAAAAATGCCTGCTTCAACAGTAAACATCTCACTCATGCGCCTAATGGAAGTCGATCTGATCGAAAAAAGTGGTCACAACTATCGAATATGTGATCCTGTCCTCCGATTCTGGATAAATAACATGCTTTTGGGTGGCGGCGATTTTACAAGAATCAGCACGGCTCGCATAAAACAGATAGAACAGGACCTCCTTAAGACTAAAACATAACTTGGGATTGCAAAGGAATATGAGATAAGGGAAAAACTGAAAAATCGGTTCGGATTTGAGTTTAAAAGTTACCTCAAAGACAATATCGAACTGGATGCTGTTGGTTTTCACAAAGGTACATATCACATAGTGGAGATTAAATGGGGAAACAAAGCCACCGGCTACAAGGATATAATTAATTTCATGGAAAAACAAAACAGTTTGATCCTGTCAAACTATATTTCATATCAAGATCAGGTTTTACAAAACAAGCAGAGTCCCTGCTAAATGAAAGAAATATAGAAGTCATCAATGTGTGAATATACACATCGGTATATATACAGATGTGTATATTATAAACCAAAACGTTCGAATTCAATTGACCAGAGATTTATCTCGTTTCCACCAATATGCATATCATCAATTTAGCAACAATACTCAAATCCTCTGGCTGCAATCCAATGAATATATCCGAACCTTCATCATCCTCACAATATTCAGCACCCGTTCCATCTCATTTTCCCCTAAAGTTCTGGATCTGGTATATCCACTATCCACTGCTTCGTTGAATATCTCATAACCAATGCCGGAACGGGCAAACGCCAAAAGAGAGGTATGGATCTTCGGCTGCTCCCAGGGTCTGTGCAGAATTTACATGAACTGCTGCGGCAGGCATCGCAATAATCGCTTCCCGCATTACAACATCTATGTTACCTGCTATGCTGTAAGTGTGGCAGGCACTCAACTGCGGTAGCACAAATACTCCATTATCATTGGAGTGTTTTATCTAATAACTCCATTCATAATGGATAGATTTATGTATTTTTAAATATTTGTTAGTAATATGATCGATAAAAACATACTGAAAAAAATAATTTTAGAACAACAGAAATTATTTAAAGGTTCTTTTGTGGAACGAGATAAGTTAATAAAATTAAATGAAAAATCAAGTTCAGATCTTATAATTATTATTACAGGCATAAGAAGGTGTGGAAAATCAGTATTGTTGACACAATTTAAAAAAGGTCAAAACGAAAATGATTATTATATTAATTTCGATGATGATAGGCTCCATACATTTAATTTAGATGATTTTGAAAAATTGTATGAGATCCTTATAGATCTATTTGGCGTACAATCTACTTTTTATTTTGATGAAATACAAAATATCGTAGGATGGGAACTATTTGTAAGGCGATTGAATGATTATAATAATAAAATATATATTACAGGTTCAAATGCAAATCTTTTATCAAAAGAATTGGGGACACATCTAACCGGAAGATATCTGACAATTGAATTATACCCTGCAAGTTTCAAGGAATTTTTAAGATTTAATGATTTAACAG
>DQIO01000079.1 GCA_020793555.1 Methanosarcinaceae archaeon
TTGCAGGGGATATGTAAAATGCGTAGAGTCGGGTATCGCATGTATATGTCGGTTGAATATGGGTTTCTCAGATACTTTTCTATTTATCGAACAGATTGATGATTCATTATAACAATTATATATATAATATTAAGTTCTATTATTTCGCGTCATTTTTCAATTTCAATAGGTACATTAGTGCAATTAAAGAAAAGATTAAGTACAATTGATCTAATCTTGTTACTGTTCAGATGAATAAATCTGTACAAAAATAGAGTGTTTGGGGTTCAGTGTACAATTAACAAGAACAGCTGAACCCCAAGACTTGCCCTGAAGGCATGGTTAGGTAGGCTTTAAGGATACTTAAGGTTTGTCTTGTCTTGCCTCTCAGGTGACATAAACTAAGAGGTGAAATAGAATGAAAACCAATATAAAATTTGGAATAAGTGCATTGCTTGTAGCAATGTTGCTGGTAAGCATGGTATTTGTACCGGCTGTGAGTGCTGCTACAGAAAAACCAAGTGAACAGCAGATGCCAGAAGAACTAAAGCAATGGATTGAAGAAACCCACAAAGATGAAGAGAAAAAATTGTGGATGAAAGAACAAACAGAGCAATGGATGCAAAACCATTCTCTAAATGTCACATCGACTAAGACCTATAAGTACACAAATGGACAAATTGAGATTAAAGAGACCTACACTGGCAAAGAGCTAAATGAAAAATTAGAAATCGATAAGTTTGAAAAAGTGGAAAAGCTTAATGTCCCTGTAAATGCCGAAAAACATCTTTCTTTGAATGGTGAATCTTTTGTTCTTACTGAAGGGAATGAAAGAATCATTGTAACAGAAAAAACAGTGGTAATGACTACTGAAACAGATCCATTTGACTGGTGGAGCATTGGGTACGAATATCCACAATATACGTGGTATGAAAACAACGGGATATATACTAGAGCTGATCCGATTAATCTAGCATGGGAAAATACCTATCTAAATACAGTAAAATCAAGGATATGCAGCCAAGGTTGGTGGGATTGGACACTTGAATATACAGAATATGTATCTGATCCACAAAATTGTTGGGTGCAAGGTGATGGTCTTGGAACTGGTCCAGCTCGTATTTTTGGTGGATATCATGTTAGATTATTTGATCTATCCACTCAAGACATTGTTGGTGGTGCACATCGTGACAGCTGGGTACCCCATGAAGTAACTGAACTTGAAACGGCTGAAAATTTGGTTGGTGGTCTCTTTGACAATGACCTATCAAATTGGTGGGTACTATATGATTATGAAGAACTTGATAATGAAGAAGGAACACCAAATGTGGAGCCATTCTGTGATGGAGAAGCCACATGTATGTGGAGAGTGGGTGTACGGAGCTAACATTGATGTAGGAAGTGATCAAATCACTTCCTCTTAATTATTTGAAATGTATGCTTGTAAATATAAGCTGGCTTTTCGGTTAATTAAAACTTAAAAATGTTGGACGGTATTTTATTAATGCATGCAAAATGCTTTGACGGAGGGAAATAATGCTTGAAAAATTGAAAATCCCACTTGTATTGTCATTGTTATTGTTTATCGTTATTCTCAAATTCGAATTAATCATCTTCTTTTTACCAATAATAACACTAATCTACGGTTGGTTTTCAGAAAATAAAATTGTATCACTTGTACTCGGTATCTTCCCATACATTTTTGGTCTTTTATACATATTATTGATTTTAGGTGCATTGTATACATCTGATGGACCAAGACTTAGTAAGGTAATAATTTACTGGATGAGCTTATCACTTATTGGGGGAATAATTGGATATCTCGCAGCATGTAAAACACGTATGAGTCTGGCGCTAGCAATTGGTTTTGTAATCTTGTGGGGTGGTGTTTTATACAGTGGACTCGATTGATGTTTAATTAGTTTTTCGTATTTGTTCGTATATACCCCTTAATTGCAAGAACAACAAAAATGTATCTTGTCACCTACTATCAAGTAGGTCGAGAGGGATAACGAGTATTTTGTTTGGGATCACGTTCCCGTAGCTAAACAAATACAGTTTTTCTATTTCCACATATGCAAATGCATGTTTTGATCATGTAACTCATAGGGGTAATCATAATAGAGGTCTACAACTACAGCAACAAGAAAAATAATTTTTATAGACATCTGCGGAAAGTCGATTATGTATAAACTTATAATCATTATTCATAGTAAGTGATAACATCAGTCCAATAAAAATGCACGCTCAAATAAGATGGGATAATATGAAACAAATAGTATTTATTTCTCTGATTGTCTTTCTTTTAACCGTCCAATTGGGAACATCATCTGAGGTTTCACAGTTGACAAATGATTCAATGTCAAGCACCCATCCATGGTGGTCACCAGATGGAAGAAAAATAGCGTTCCAATCAGGACCTATCGGAGAGGAAGCTATCTGGTTAATGAATAGCGATGGAACAGGAAAAGTACAACTCACCGACAATACAAGTAATGTGTTTCCACATTGGTCCCCGGATATGGAGAAGATTATATTTACATCATTACCAAACGGCATATCAGTGACTACTCTTGGAGATTCAAGTAAACCAGCACCAGGTGTCGGATTGCTGGGTGTATTTGTTTCATTATTTGGTGGAAGATGGTTATTTAGAAGAAATAAACATAAAAAAAGCTGCTAATATATAGCTGTTTCAAAATATTACAGTAGTTTCGATTCTCCAAGTTCCAAATTTCATTATTTTGCTTTGCGGAAATGCACCGATCCTTGCTGATGAACTTGACATGATTAACACCGGTGATTATGTTATTATCACCGCAGATGGTGCCACCGCAGTATTGTTTGACAGGGGAGTTGTGCCGGATATTATTGTTACCGACCTTGACG
>DQIO01000078.1 GCA_020793555.1 Methanosarcinaceae archaeon
AGTTTTTCAAGACTTTTTTCCGCACGAGCAATTTTGCGACTTGTTTTTGATTCATTAACAATTTGATACGTAAACGTGGTATAAGCCAAATTAATCAGTACTAAAATTGTAACAAGTGATGCATTTATCAAATTTAAATACTCTAATTTTTTTTCAACTACTGGTAGATATATAATACTGATTAAAAATACTGCTGCAAATAATAAACATACGATAACTGATATTCTCAAGGTATAATTAACATCTATATAAAATGAATTAAAACGATTCTTGCCTTTGCCCATAACAAGTAATCAATATATTAGTATATTATATTTATTTGTTCATTTATTTTTAATGGAACAGGATAAAAAGTAGAAAGACAGAAACCACATAATAAAATTCATAATGAGTTGATACACAATGAAGATCAATGTAATTAGAAGTGGAGAACTGAAATCGCATTTAAATGAAAGTAAAAAGAAGCTAAAACTGAGGTTATTGCCTCTTTTTTTATTTAGTATAACTTCTAATGCAATAACAGCTGGCACATTCTATTTTGGAGTTTATGTGTCTACATCTGCAATTAAGAAACTTAATAAAGATGAACAATTTGCTGTGTTAGACCATGAATTGGGGCATATAAGATGGTTGAAGAGTGACTTGATTTTGTTGTTTTACTTCACATCTCCGGTATTTTTCATAAACTATCTTTTATTTAGAGATTATATGATGTGCCTATACACATTGCCATTTTTTATACTATTTTTAATATTGAGATTTTTCATGCTAGAACATATCATGAATAGAAAATTGAACTCTGAATTTATAGCGGATAAAACATCGGCAGAGTTAGGAAATTCGCATGGATTGATTTCTGCATTGACAAAGATAGAAAACTGTAATCAGAAAAATTCTTCGAAAATTGTGTTGATAATTATTAAATTCATATATTGGTTTTATTTTTCAAATCGTTCTTTTTATCCATCGACAAGTGAACGTATTAAAAAAATAAACGAATACACATAAATTACAACATGTGCATATCCAACGAATTTATCATAAATGAAGCCACTAAGTAATTCCACCAATGAAACAAAAACCCAAATGTTACACCATCGGATACAGCAACAGACCAATGGATGAGTTTACAGGCATGTTGCAAAAAAACAATATCAAATATCTCGTAGACATCCGCAGGTTCCCGCAATCACGGCGTGAGGAGTTTAACAAGGATGCATTGCAGGATGTGCTTCCGATGTATGAGATTGTGTATTATCACTGCCCGGGTGTCGGAGGATTTCGGGAATCCACGTATCTAGAATACATGCAGACCGGTGCGTTCAAAGAAAGTTTTACGCGGCTGCTGGATAAGATAAACACTGTATCCGGGATTGAGGGGGAGATCGTGCTTATGTGTGCGGAAAAAAGCCCGAAGGATTGTCATAGGCATTATCTTTCAATGGAACTTGAGAACGAAGGGGTTGAGGTAATTCACCTGACTGAGAGTGGGCAGACCAGTCTATTGTGTTGGTGACGGAGGAAAAATATTTGTGTTTGTTTTTCTGGAAATAAAATCAATGCGACAACCTCCGCAGGCGCATATTCCATGAACACTAACCCACAAAATTTGCAATCCCATAACTATAATTAAATGACTGAAAAAACAGTAAATTGAGGCAATTGCATTTCGATTGAAATGCCTCTATTTTCAATAACATCTTTTTTCATCCATTTTTATGTATAAAATTTGATTTTTAAGCATCAATATACTATTTTAAAAAGAAATATAAAGGATTATGCCAATTAGAATATTGAATTAGTTCTAATGATAAAAATAACACTAATAGAGGCATAATCCATTATTACAATAGTTGGGAATGGGTATAAATATATATTGGTTCAATTCACCGATTTTTTCGAAACTGTTCATAAAACAACTATAAGTTTAAAGAGTGTGTATAGGTGTTTGATGTGGTTTTAAAGGTGTTTGGTGCATTTTGCCATTGCCTCAAACATGTCATTAATTTCATCGAACTTATCCGATATTGTCTTGACGAACATAGCGATCTTCGAATCATCTTCAACCTTCCCATCCCACATACATTGAACTGATAGGATGCATATTTACACATGCTGCAAGATTATTCGATACAAGCGCATGTGCAATCCTTTTTGCCTCATCCGCACTCCCTGCAGTTATATATACAACCATGAACATTATAGCACCACATCTGCATTTCCACCTTACAATTGCAGTGATTTTATATTAAACTTCAACTTCAACTTATAGTGGATTTCATCACTTAGTCAATTGACTCATATTACCAACCCGGAGAATTCATTTGAATAGCACAACCATTGCATTGACAGTGTTTCTTTTGTACTGGGCAATAGTCTCAATACTTAACAAACGCGGCATACTTGAAAAATATAACATAAGCACATACGGCCCCGTGCTTATGATACGAACCCAACGCGGGCAAGATCTTCTAAACACACTGGCAAGACCAAAGAGATTTTGGAGATTATTCGCAACCATTGGCATCCCATTAATGTTTATAGGCATGGCTGCGATGTTCCTGATAATAATACTCTCCGATGTAGCCCTTATTTCATCATTTCAAAATAATGCAATGCCAGAACCGGGAAAATTCAATGAAGCGCGAAATCTATTGTTAATTCCCGGAGTTAATGAGTTCATCCCATTCACATGGGGGCTCATTGCATTGATCGTTACTCTGGTAGTACATGAATTTTCACATGCGATACTGTGCAGGGTCGAAGATATACGTGTAAAATCAATGGGACTGCTGGTTGCCATCGTACCGATCGGAGGATTCGCAGAACCCGATGAAGAAGAACTGTTCGGAATCAGCAAAGAGAAAAATGAATATGGGGAAATAGTAACCACCATTAATCCAGATAAAGTAGCAACACGTCATCAGCGCACACGAATACTGACAGCAGGCGTAATGGCAAACTTTGTAGTTGCATTTGTAGCATTCCTATTATTATTTGGTCCGGTTTTGGGAGCTATTGAACCCCTGAGTGATACAATGGTTGTCAATGTCACACCAGGTTCACATGCGTTTGAAGCAGGAATACGAGAAGGAATGGTGATTACCGGAATTGATGACATATCCGTTCAAAATGCTCATGACGTTATATTATACACCAGCACAGTCGAACCGGGTTCAATCGTAAAAGTACATGCAGCGAAAGACAGGGTTGTTTCGATCTATGACGTAAAAGCAGGTGAAAAGGTAGAAGAAGACGTAATTGGTGTATACGTAAGAGGAGTTGTTGAAAACTCACCTGCAAAAGCTGCAGGTTTTGAAGAAGGGATGTACATCGTCAAAATCGACAATACATCCATGCAACCCCCTGAACAGTTCATTCTATTCATGAATTCTACAAAGGCAGGCCAGACAGTACATGTAGAAGTACTACCGGCAAACCAAACGCTTAAACAAAATTCAACGATCGGATTTGACGTAGAGCTTGCCCAATATCAATATCAGGACGAGACTTATGAAAAAGGATTCCTTGGTGTGGAGTATGGTTCAGGCGGCGTACTAAGTACATCTCTCGGTATTTCGGTCGGCGAATTTCCGGCAACTACATATCTCCACATGCTCAAAAGTATCCCGTCAATGCTTGATGGGCCAGCCGGATGGATCATCATCTTCGGACTTCCGATCATTGGTTTTGCAGGAGAGGGATTCCCCGGATTCAGTGGTACACTTGCACAGTTCTACCAGCCTGTCGGATGGGGCGAACCGCTTGGAATAGGACTGTTCTGGATAGCAAATACGCTTCTTTGGGTTGGATGGCTGAACTTCTATGTAGGACTTTTCAACTGCTTGCCTGCCGTACCGCTTGATGGCGGACATGTGTTCAGGGATTACACGCACTCATTCGTACTTCGCATAACAGGTAATGAAGCAAAAGCAGAGCGATTCTCCGGTGCACTCGCAGGAACTTTTTCACTGGTAGTGCTTGGATCATTCCTGCTGATGATATTTGGACCATATATTGTGCACGGATTTTGAAAATCGGATACTTGATATTAAGATGGAATGATGTCATGAAATTTCCAAAACTTGGTAGCCGCAAGTCAATTGTAGTATATATTGCAGCTGTTGTCAACTTAACGATCATTTACAGTCTGATCTTCATATATCTGGCCAAAATTGAACATCAACCTGAGCACGCAGACCTTATAACTGCTATTTATTGGACCATATCCAGTATGACCACAGTAGGGTATGGAGACGTAGTCCTGTATTCAAATATTGGCAGAATATTTTCTGTACTTGTTCAAATATCAGGTGTATTCATGATATTCGGTTTGATGTTCCCACTTGTAATTACACCCTGGCTTGAAAGGACGATCAAGGTAATGCTGCCCTTACATGCTCCTGAGGATATGACCAAACACATTATAATATGCGGATACAATCGACTTGTAGAAACATTGATCGATGAACTGAAAGAGCATAAAATTTCTTTCATTATTGTTGAGAATGATGAACATTTGATACATGAATTGGTGGAAAAAAAGATACCCTGTATATTTGGATCGGCAAGTGATGAAGAAGTACTTGAAAATGCGAATATCAAAACAGCCAGACTTGTGATTGCAAATGATACGGATGAGGAAAATGCAAATATTATTTTGACAGCACGCGAATTAACAGATTTAGAGATCATTGCAATAGTTGAAGATTCATCCAAGGAAAAATATCTGAAATATGCAGGAGCAAGCAAGGTTGTTTCACCAAAAACACTGATTGGTCGATTTATTGGTAAAAAAGCGGTTGACCCATTTACAAGTAGACTTACAGGTGCAACCGAATTTTTCGAGGGGGTTAGTATTGTAGAATTCCCGATATATCCAAACAGCCAATTGATCGGGAATACTCTTGGAACTTCCGCAATCCGCGAACGAACCGGTGCAAACGTTGTGGGAATATGGAAAAGCGGCAGTTTATCCTTTAATCCACACGCAAGTGATACAATCAAAGACAATTCTGTACTTCTTGCGATCGGCACTACCAACCAGCTATCCGAATTAAAGAAATTGACACGATGATGATTACTGACCAAATATCAACAACAATTACTAAATGGTGAATAAAATGATGGAAAATGGACACCTGATCGTACTCGGATATGGAGATGTTGGAAAGCAGATAGTGGAAGTGCTTCAGGACAATGATGTTCGTTATGTGGTTGTTGATATGAATGAACAAGTACTTGAAAATGCAAATTTTGAATATGTGATCGGAAATGGTGCCGATGAGGATGTTCTAAAAGAAGCAGGAGTGGAAAGTGCATCAACAGTGATCGTTACCTTAAACGATGATACCGGAGTTATATTTGCAACACTTATTGCACGTGGATTGAACCCTGAATCTACAATACTCGCAAGGGCAAATTCAGTGAAATCCATTGACAAGATATACAAAGCCGGTGCAGATTATGTTGCTTCGGTTTCAATTGTAGCAGGTCAGATGCTTGCAAAAATGACTGCAACTTGCATGAATAGTGTGTGCAAGGATATTGATGAGGAGATTATGCTCTATGAGGGTATCGATATCGAAAAACACCATGTCCTGAAAGGGTCTGACCTTATCGATAGATCAGTGGCAGAACTGGATATCAGACATACAGTGGGATGCACTATTATCGGGATAGAACGTGATAACGCGGTTGTTACAGAGATAACACCTTCAATGGTCATCAAAGAAGGGGACGTTATAGCCGTGGTGGGAAATAAGGATCAGGTGTCTGCGTTCAAGGAATATTATGTCAAGTAGCATCTCTGGCTTTTGCATAAAGTGCTTTGGAAAATAGTATTATGGAACTTATTACAATTGCTGTAATGGTCTTTTTTATTGCAGCAATATCCTCAATGCTGGGACTTGGCGGCGGCATCGTATACGTACCGATGTTCTATTGGCTCGAAATTGATATGCTTATCGCAATCCCAACATCACTTTTGCTAAATGCTGTAACCTCAAGTTCAGCAGCAATTACATATTTAAGTAAACGAATGGTTGATCTGCACACTGTGGCGCCATTTATTATTGCATCCACAATTGGCGCGCCTGTTGGTGCGTATTTTACAAAATTTACTTCGGTGGAGACTCTCCTTTGGGCTTTTAGTGTTGTACTTGTTCTTGCAGGTACACGAGTGATGCTCTCCAAAACTCATAAAAGTAACAACGGAATTTCAAAACTGAGTGCGAAAAAGCGCACTGTGATCGAAGTATGTCTTGGATTTGTAATTGGAATCGCAGTCGGACTACTTGGCATCGGCGGAGGAACATTAATCGTACCTATGCTGATCGTACTTGGATTCGAGATTAAACGTGCATCAGCAACATCAGGATTCATTGTAATATTTTCATCAGTCTCCGGTTTTTTAGGACATTTGGGAACAGGACATCTGGATTTGGAATTAATGATATATACCGCCATAGCAGCGTTTTTTGGAGCACAAGTTGGCTCGCATCTGATGTATAGCAAGATGAGATCAAAAACCATCAAACAGATGTTTGGTGTTGTATTGTGGATAATGGCGATTAAGATTGTAAACGGACTTCTGTAGCGCTAAGTCGTGAAAAGTAAATAAATCCATTCCAGCAAGTCAAACTACATGACTATGCCCGGTTGTTATGAATATTTACCGCTTTCAACATCCACTAATGTGTCCACGCATTTGATAGTACTTCAGCTTGTTTCAGTACTAATTCAACAGCATCCGCTGCCATATCCGGCGGGTATTTGTAGCGCTGCAATGTACGGCGGACAAGAATGCGTAATTTAGCCCTTACACTGTCGCGAACCTGCCAATCCACAGTTGTGGATTTTCGCAGTTTTTCGGTGATCTCTACAGCGATCTTTTTGAGAATTTCATCACCCAATTCACGTACTGCACTTTCGTTATTTGCGAGGGCATCATAAAAAGCCACTTCATCAGGTTGCAACCCGAGCTGAGCATCGCGGTTCAGTGCTTCTTGAAACTCCTTAGCCATTTGGATCAGTTCTTCAATTACCTGAGCGGTTTCAATGGCGCGGTTGTTGTATTTTCGGAGAGTTTCTTTTAAACGTTCGCCGTATTTCATTTCCTGCACAACATTATTGCGGGTTTTTGATCGTATCTCGTCTTTCAGCAATTTTTCCAGCAATTCTACTGCCAGATTACGGTGGGGCATGTTGCGAACATCTTCCAAAAATTCTTCTGACAGCAGTCCAATATTTGGCTTATCCAACCCTGCCAGTGCGAATACATCGGCAACTCCTTCGGCAATTATGGCATTATCCAGTATCTGTTTGAGTGCCGAATTTTTATCTTCCTGTATGCGCTTTTTATCGACATACGTGAATTTGCTAATAGCGGCTTTGATGGCTGAAAAAAATGCAATCTCAGCACGTAGTTCTTTGGCTTCATCCAGAGTGCCACACAATGAATAGGCTTTGTTGATTGCCAGTACTCCGTCTAAAAAACGCTTTTTGCCATTATTAAGTCCAAGGACATGGTTCGCTGCCGGAACCAGTAGTTTGTAGGCTTTATTTTCAAAGTCGCTGTAATCAAAACCATGGAAGAGTCCGCGCACTACATCAATTTTTGTTAGTAATACAGAATAGGCTTCTTCGGCGCGTAGTGTTGGTTCCCCCCTACCTTTTGCATCGGTATAATTTTTCAGTGCTTTTTTTAATTCATTTACAATACCTATGTAATCTACTATCAAGCCGCCTTGTTTTCCTTTAAATACACGATTTACCCGCGCTATAGCCTGCATCAGGTTGTGGCCTTTCATTGGTTTGTCGATATACATTGTATGACAACATGGCACATCAAAGCCTGTGAGCCACATATCACGAACGATTACCAGTTTAAGCGGATCATTGATATCTTTGAAACGTTTTTCCAATTTTTTTCTGGTTTGCTTGTTATAGATGTGAGGCTGTAATAATTCGCGATCGGATGCCGAGCCGGTCATGACTATTTTAATCGCGCCTTTGTCAGGGTCGGGGTCGTGCCAATCAGAGTGCATTTCTACAATTGCATTGTATAAGTGCACGCAGATCTCGCGGCTCATACCTACGATCATGCCTTTGCCATCCATCGATCGAGTGCGCGTTTCAAAGTGTTCCACAAGATCCTCAGCCACTTCCTGAATGCGCGGTTGAGTTCCAATCAGTTTTTCCAGTCGGCTCCACTCGCCTTTGGTTTTTTCGCGGTTGGATATGTCTTCTTCATCTTCTACTACATTTTCAACCTGAGCAGACAATGTTTCAATTTCTGCATGATTCAGATCAAGTTTTGCCAGTCGTGATTCGTAATAAATAGGCACGGTTGAGCCGTCGTCAACAGCGTCCTGAATGTCGTAAATGGATACATAATCCCCAAATACTGCACGTGTGTCTTTGTCTTCAAGGGCAATGGGTGTACCTGTAAATCCAATGAATGAAGCGTTTGGTATGGCATCACGCATGTATTTTGAATAGCCGAATACCAGTTTGCTGTCTATTACTTTGCCGTTTTTGTCTTTCACATCTATAAAGCGTCCTTTTTGGCCATACTGGCTGCGGTGGGCTTCATCGGAAATCACTATTATATTATGGCGGTCGTTTAGGATTGGGTGGCCATCTTCTTTTTCAAATGGCGAGAATTTCTGTACTGTGGTGAAGATAATGCCGCCAGATTCCCGCTCAGAGAGCAGCCGGCGCAATTCATCACGGCTGTTAGCCTGAACAGGTGTTTGCTTGAACAATTCCTGGGCATTGGAGAATGTCTGGAATAGTTGACCGTCCAGATCGTTCCTATCAGTCACTACTAAAATGGTAGGATTGTTCATTGCAGGTTGCTGCAATAATTTGCCGGCATAACAGCACATGGAAATACTTTTGCCTGAACCTTGTGTATGCCAGAATACGCCTGCCTTTTTGCTGCCGGGCTCAACTTCTTTTCCATAGGTTGCACGGGTTTCGTGTCCTTTATGCTCATCCGGTATTTTTGATGCTATCAGGGTTGTATTTACAGCTTCGCGCACTGCATGGAATTGGTGATAACCGGCGATCTTCTTGATTATGACTTCACCATCGGTTTCAAAAAGCACAAAAAAGCGTATGTAATCCAGCAATAATTCGCGGTCGAAAAAGCCCCGTACAAGGGTTTGAAGCTGAAAATCCAATAGCGGCTTGTCGCCTTCGTGTTTGATAACACGCCATGGTGAAAAGCGTTCCCGGTTCGCTGTCAGCGAACCTATACGTGCATTGTAACCATCACTTACAATCAGTGCTTCATTGAACACAAATAAATCGCTGATCTCGTTTTTGTACGTTTGCAGCTGATTGAACGCATTCCAGATGTCGGCGTTCTCATCGTTGGGGCTTTTAAGCTCCAGCACTGCAATTGGCAGCCCATTAATAAAGCATACAATATCCGGGCGGCGAGGTTGTTTTGTTCCCTGTATTGTGAACTGATTGACTGCCAAAAAGCGATTGTTAGCCATATTTTCAAAGTCAATTAAAAAAGCGTGGTCGTGAATCGTCCTGTCATCCTTACGATATTCAACCGCCACCCCTTCCAACAGCAAACGATGGTAGGCGCGGTTATTGATTTTCAGGTCCAGACTGTCGGGCTTTAACACCACCGCCACAGCTTGCTCAATGGCACTGGCAGGAAGATGCGGATTGATGCGCACAAGGGCTTCGTGCAGATACCGCTTTAACACAACCTCATGGTAATCGCTGCGTTCGGGGTTGTTTGAATCAGGTGCAATGTCGGGGCCATAAAGCACATCCCAGCTGTTTTCACGGAACCATTCGAGACAGAGTTGTTCCAGTTCGTCTTCGTTCATTTTATTCGCCTGCACGATTGGTTATTATTTGAATTATATCGACTGATAATTTGCTGAATGGGAGTTTTGGTATGCGGTTTAACATTATGGTGACATTGTTCCAAAATCCAGTTATTCAGTAAATATGGATCACAATTTCACCGCAGAGCACGCTGAGTGCGCAGAGGATTTTACATTGGCAACTCTGCGCCTTCAGCGTACTCTGCGGTTGCCATTATGGCTTTAATAGTATATTTTCAATCCAAATTCTTAGTTGCTGTACCATTTCCAATGCGTTTTGGCGATTAAAATCCTCTTCTTCTTCCATTGGAATGTAATCATAACGAAATTCAACTGCAAAAGGTGAAAGGGTACGTATTTCCATGAGTGTTTCCGGAAATTCTATGTAATAATCACTGATAAGGTCTATTAGTTCCCTTAAATCATGTGTCCTGCGATAAGAGATGTTTTTTGACATCAGAAGGGCTTTGAGTAGTTTTTCAGAGGCTTGCTGTGCATGAAAACCAATAATCTCATCTCTTATTTTATAGTTTAAGATGATTTCTTCAATGAGCGTCTCATCATCTCTTGCTTTCGCCAGAAGAAGTTCTGCTCTTTTAAGTGGCTCCATATACTACTTTTCCTTCAATAGCTGCTTCGTAAATGACTGTTCCGGGTGCATCCTTCCATTCATCATATGATTTTTCGCTTACTACAAGCACATCCACAGGTATTCGGAGAGGACTTAACACATCGCGCAGGCGCACGGTTTCCTTCCTGCGTGCTTTTATTTCTTTTTCAACAACAAGAAAATCAAGGTCGCTGCTTTCTTTGTTGTCACCACGAGCGTAAGAACCAAAGAGTATAATCCTGACAGGATTTGCAGATTTCCTGAGAAGTTCAACAGCTTCCTGAATGGTTTTTTGAGTAATCATATCCATCTTATATTTATTTTCATTGTTTAAATTATTATTTGTACTGATACTAATCTTGTGATATATCAACTTCGAGATAAGGGCCTCGCACATTCCTGCTTTTTTTGTTTTTGATTGAGTATACAGATTAATACTAAAGCAATTCAAGCAATTCATCTCTACTCAGTCCGGTTTGGTGAAGTATATCAAGAAGTGTACCTTTTGCAAGTTCTTTATGCATTGGAACAACAGTTCTATACGTATTAACTAAAGTGACTTTTTCCATTGAAACGTGACTGCCCCTCTGCCTAACTTCAACAAATCCGGCTCTTTTAAGCGCAGCCACCATTTTTTTGCCGGAAACTACGGGTAATTTAGGCATAGGCAACTTCAACCGTTGTCCATAAAGGCTTTGATGTGTGCATAGGCAAGTCTTCTGTACCAAAACTTTCAATATAAAGTTCAATGGCTTCTTTGATGTTCGCCTGTGCTTCTTCCAAAGTTACGCCCTGAGATGTTACACCAAGCTCAGGACATCTTGAAATAAAAAATTTGTCTTCTTTTGTTATTGATATCATGAATGTACCCATTTAATATCAGCTCCGGTTTTATTGTATTATTTGCCTCATTGTAAATTAACTTCACTGTTTTGTCATGTCCCGAACATCAACAATTGTAATCGATGATTTTGCCAATAATTGTAGATTATAATCGCCAATTCGTTATATTTTCTCAACTTTTAGCACATCCGATTTGAGCAGATCGCGAAGTTCGATGGCATCTTGTGTCAGTTTCTCGTCTGGTTCGTGTATCAAACCATCATATAAAAAAGTAAATTCTTCCCCAAGCTGGAAAAACGCTTCATGCATGTATTCTGAAAAGGTATGCAATCCATATCGTGGGCATTCATATACCCAAAGGTTATTTAGATATTTCAGACTATAGACTACAGGCTCTTTAAGAATGAAACGTTTATTATTGAAATTAAATAATTTCAATTGCCTTTCAATATTGGACATGGAATCCCCTTTTGATTCTGATGAGTACTATATTATTAATGCCATCAATTAACTTTTCGGTATTTTTTAGTGAATATCGCCCGACAGGAGCTTCGAGAGGAGGGCATTGTGAAACAGCACAAGAGTTTGGATTTCGTCTTTATTCATTAGTTGCTTCTCCCTGCTCGTCCTTCATTTCGGTTTCAACACTCAACACGTTATCAATAACATAATCTCGTGCAGCTACTGGGTAATCATAATTTCGCAGTAACACACGAGTAGTATTGCGTATTTCTGCTTGAATGGTTTCGCGTGTCTGCCAATCCACCAATTTGTTTTTCGAAATCATTTTAGACAATTCCTCAGCAATCAACTGGATACGCCCTGACTCTACGTCATGACTTTCTTCTGGTACTCTAAGCAGGTCAATCAAAGTATTGATGTCATGATGGTCGACATCATGCTCCACTATTTCGTTCGCTTCCGAATGATCAGATACTTCGCTTATATGTGCAACATAATTGGTTTTCTCAGACAGCAAGCGCTCTTGCTCAGTCGTAACAATATTACAGTATTCCGAAGCACCGATCAGGTCAGGGAACAAACTGGCAGGATGAACATTCATTCGGTGCAGATGATTTAGGCATCCTTGACGATCTTCATTTTTGATATATATTTTACAGATGTACTTGGCGAGAACTTCCGCGTCGTCCTCTTCGGAAGCTCTGCGCAGTTCGTCATCACCAAATTCTTCAGAACCTAAAATCTCGAGGAGTTTATTTTCGATGGTAGCATCATAGGGTGAAAAGGTAAACAAACCCGCTTGACTGACCAAACGGCCGTAATCATCTTTCTTAGGTTCGAATACGCGAATATCGGGACATAACTTTTCATCTGCCACAAAAGTTTTATTCAACACATATACGACGCGGTAAGGATTGTCTTTTTCGTAGTTATTATCTTCTTCTGAAAACGCAAAAAACAAGGCTACATAGGGTGAATGCGTCCAATCCAACAAAGGTGTCATCAAGCCGTGATGCTGCCCAATTGACCACAACTCATCTTCCTGCTCTTCATCTACCAACAGGGAATGATCGTTGGTACGCCCACGAATCGTTTGTCGAAACATCGCCAGTTGATAATCAGCTGATCGTTGCGTAACAATCTCAGAAGGCGTTAAACGTCCCAATGTTGGCGTAATGCTCCAGTCGTAACGACGATGTCCACGAAATATCAATTTAGTACCAATACGATTATAATATTCATTTTCCAAAACATCCAAAAGTGGAGTGAAATGCCTCCAGTTCTCAATCCGTGTTACAGGAATACGACCACTGTAAACATCTGCCATTATCTCAAAGCGTTTATCTTTACCTTCATTATTCCAGATAGGTATTTTTTCATAGTCCCAGTAGTCCAATGGCGCCGTCATGCCTCAGCCTCCGCAAGTTCGACGGCATCAACTGATAATTCGCCAGAAAGGAGCTTTGGGAGGAGGGTGTCGCGGACTTGGGACAAATTTGCACTTTCAATTTCATTATATCTCCACTTATCCAGAAATGGCGATATACTCTTTTCAAATTGTTTCATCACACCTATTTCGGGTATTAAGCATTCGTGATTAGCTACTAGCGATTTGTTTAAGTTTTGTTGTGCTGATCCTGAAGCCCGATCAGACAAAGATGAAACCGCATTTCTTGCAGAAAAAAAGATATATGATATAAATTCTGGTTTTGGAATGAGTGCACAGCATGCTTGATTAGCTGACATTTCAGATGATATCATACATACTTGTCCAGCAGTAGCACCATACATCGCGACTACAGTTGTGCCCTTAGGCCATAATTTGGCAGAACTATTCTTCAATCCTTCTTCTGTGATTTTCTCTTTTGTATCCAAGACGATAACATCTCTTACTTCACCAGATGCCAACCATTTAATTTTTCCACCCCAGTAACTTTTTTCGGAACGCTTTGGAGTTCCCCCACTTTCAACTCGTCCACAACAATCTTTAAAATTGCCAACCTCCCACCCCTCCGGCACTTCCCCCAATTCCGAATCCTGCATAGTCGCAGGAAAGAGTTCGGCGGTGGTTTTTAATTGAGCGTACTCTTCCGGCTGCCCGGATTGCATCTGGTCTAACTCATCATCGGTCTTGCCTGTGATGGCACGCATGGCGGCACGGGTTACGCCTTCGGCATCTTCACCTGATTTGAGGGCGGTGATTTTGGCTTTGACTGGGTCGAAATCCACGAACCAGCTTTTGAATATGGCTTGCGCCATGGATTCGAAGGTCTGGTTGATCTGGTAGTTGAGTTCGATTTTTTGATCAAGTGAATGCAATATCTCAGATATTTTTATCTGTTCATCTAGCGGTGGAATTGGAAGTTTAAAGTTAGGTACATCTGCACACTTTAAACTCGTGAATATAGCGCCAACATTCATAAATTTCCGTACTTCGGCCCACCAGAAAGGACTGTTTAACAACCACCGTAAATATGGCCTATACACCTTCTTTCCGTCAGACCTAAGCAAAACCAAGTTTTGACCAAGTGCAAATTCAACGCCTTCCGGCACATAAGCTGATTCACCAGGATTGCATCTTCGGGATATAACTATGTCATGAGCTTCTGGTTTGGCTTTAACTGTCCATGCTAAAAAATCTTCATGACTAATTTTGCGGGTTGAACTGAAATTGATTCGACCATCTTTCATTTGAGGGATGGCTACATATGGAAATCCTTCATCTTTTGCTTCTGGAGTTTTGTGCACGCAATCAATTAGAGAAATTCCGGCTTCTCTAAGCGAAAGATGCTGCCATTTAGATTTCATAACTCAACCCCGCCAAATTCCACTTCATCTGCGCTTCCAGCCCCTTCATCCCACACTTAAATACACATTCAGCAAAATGTTTTGTCTGCGCCTTCATTTTTCCACCACTTCCCAATATCCGCCCTCGGTAGCGCCGAATTCCGCAGAAACCCACGAAGCAAACTCAAATGCATTGTCTTTATGCGCAAAGGTACCGCCATATTTGCCGGATTTTGATACAATTCCTTCTGCATTAGTTAATTCAATCCATTTTTTAGGAGACAGCACAAAAGAGTTATTTCCTGCCTGGTTTCTAAACTGGTCGAATTCGACCACTTTAAAGTCTGGATTATTTATCCTCTCCCATAACCCTAGAAATTCTATTGTATCTTTCGACCTCGTCCAGTTTTTAATTACGTCAGCGGGATGTTCGGGATTCTTGTATCTTGCAATATCTGTCAGAGAAATATAATCTTCCTTCTTTTGTGAAGATAATGTGATTTCTGCCCCAAGTACTTTTATTTTTTTGCTCATCGTTCCCTCATACCCTTACCACTTCCCAATATTCGCCCCTATCAGCACCAATGCGCCTGAGCAGACCTTTTTTGTTGCATATCATTGTTTTATCTCAAAAATAATTCTGCAACTTGAGTTTGCCCAAGTTCAGTCAACTCTAAATCATCAATCTCAACCAATCCACATTTTATGCAAGATACACTATTCTCAAAACTCAATTTATTTCCAAAAGTAACCTTTCCAACATTAAAATCAAATGCCGTTCCACATTTTTTACATTTCAAATTCAGTATTGCCAATTCAATCATCCCATCCTTTGGAAAGATTTTCTGTTTTAATCACCTTAAATCTTACTACCTTCATTTTTCCACCACTTCCCAGTGACCCGTTTTTCTTGACCCCATCCTTTGAACCAAGCCCTTTTCTTTGAGTTTCTCAATAATCATTTTAGTGTTTCGTAGATTTATATTAAGTATCTCTGACAATTCATTTGCAGTAACTTTTGGATGCGCTTGCATCTCTTCAAAAACCGTGCGCTCATTATCTGATAATGAATTTATAGTGTCGTTTATAGTGTCGTTTTCTACCAACCCACCTACCAACCTGCCACTACTTTTCTCCGAAGCTTCGGTGATATTGACCAACGGGGACGTAATTTTATAGAAATCAACTCCTCCTGAGATCACAGACTCATACACACATTCATCAAAATGTTTTGTCTGCTCCTTCATTTTTCCACTACTTCCCAGTACCCGCCCCTGTCAGCGCCGATGCGCCGGAGCAGACCTTTCCTTT
>DQIO01000077.1 GCA_020793555.1 Methanosarcinaceae archaeon
TGCTGCCATTGAGTATTATCAGTTGCTCCAAGATGCAAAGGATTCTGACCCACAGAAAAAAGAGGAACTTAAACGAAAACTGGATGAATTATCCGCCCCTTTTAGTGACAATCAGGCATACCACGCATTTCTTGAAATGGAACGAATGGCTGCAGGCCTTGGCAAATCAAAAAAGGAGCATAAATAGTGCGTCCAGTCAACAGAGGTCCTATACCGACTGATGAATGTGGGAACGAAATCAATTTTAATGAATATCAGGATGCACGAGGAAAACTTATCGAAAGGCTTGGAGAAACCTGCTCATATTGTGAAATGCATTTGGATTCATCGTTAGCTGTTGAGCATGTGAAGCCAAAGAAACCAGAAGGATCAAATGAGAATATTCAGGAACGTGAGTTAGATTGGCATAATTTTCTTCTGGCATGTGTAAACTGCAATTCAACAAAAAGCAACAAAGATGTTATTCTGGACGATTACTTCTGGCCAGACAAAGATAACACGTTTCGTGCATTTACTTATTCAGAGGGTGGAATAATAACGCCTTCAAGTGAGCTGAGTGCGGAGTTGCAGAGTAAAGCAAATGCAACCATTAAACTAACAGGATTGGACAAGCATCCACTTAATAATCCGAAAGCTTCTGATCGTCGTTGGATAAACCGCAGAGAAATTTGGAACATTGCCGTTCAAGCCAAAGAACGCCTTTCTCGAAATGATTATGATGATTTTCGTGAACAAATCGTAGATACAATGACCGGACATGCTTATTGGAGCATCTGGATGACTGTATTTCGAGATGATTCGGATATGCTTAATCGATTCATAAAAGCTCTGGCAGGAACCGCAGAAGACTGTTTTGACCATAGCGGAATGCCCCTTCAGCGCCCAGAAGGTCAGGTATAATGGTGAATGTTCTTTAAATGTAATGTATAGCCGGACATTTACAAAAAATATTGAACAAAAATTGTATCCACTCGAATACAATTTGCATTCAACCCTAAAAACCCAACTATCGCCTCTCCTTAAAAACAATATCAATTGCCAACCCCGCCGCACGCAACATTATATCTGTCTTGTGGTCGGATTTCGTCTCATCGATCGAGATCATATAAGTGTCGGCAGTCGTGAACATCCCCTTACAAATACCTGCCCACTTTTTTGTCACCGTGCCAATCTCTGCACCGCTTGGGTCAAGGAACTTGAAATATGGGTCAGGTTGATGGAGATATGATGATATTTTATGTGGTTTTATGTTGCTTACACCAAGGAATTTTGATCTCGCCTTACCTTTCTTAACCACTCTCCTGTTCACCGCAAGCGAAATATATTATCAAGGAAACAATACAATTATGAGTGAGGAAAAGGAATTTGCTTGCCAATGCGGGAACAGTATGATGCGTCTGATCCTGACCGATTCCGGCGCACTTGAGATCAAGTGTACTGAATGCGGCAAGGTCAGGAAAGTTGGTAGAGGGCTTTGTCCGACGAGACTTGTAGAGTGATCCTGTTACCAGAATTAGTTGGTGCATTCGGAAATTTGTTGCGCAACTTTTTAGCTGCCTGTTGTGCATGGAAGCCACAAACTTCGTCAGCGAAATCATTATCATCCAGCAACTTATCCAGTATTGGTTCATCCTGTGATGCCTTTAGAAGAATTATTCATGACCCATGGGGACACCCACGAGCATGAAAATTATGGTATTTTAATACCAAAAAAAGTAATTAGGTAAATTATATTTTTACAACTACTGCTTGATCTTAAGAGATACATCACTCCAGCTATCCCCAACCCCATGCAAAGGCTCAACTGCCCCGGCAACAATATTGCCAAGTACCTTCTGTACAAAATCATTCATAACAATCTTTTCACCATCAATTGTAAGTTCAATTTCCATAATTAATCACTCCATTATTTTCCTTTATCAATTCCTACAATACGGTACACGTATACTAACTGCATGTTTTAGCATTTGTGGTATTTCCTCTAAAGACATACCATTTACATCAACAAGGTTATCATTCACCAACAAGCATGGTTTAAGTTTGCCGTCCGCAGTCACCCTTAGTCGGTTGCAGTTAGCACAAAACTCCGAATTATCAACCGGACGTACAAGTTCCACTTCCGCACCATCGATTATATATTTTTTCCTGCGATGCATGGTTCTGACCCGTATCTCATCTGCGCGCAAGGTTAGATCATCCTCGACAGAATTTACATCTATCTGGTACTCAGAAACATCATTAAAATCCATTAGCTCAATGAGCTGTAAAATCACCTGACCATCGTACGTCCGTGTAAAATCAAGCATGTCATCTATCTCATTATCATTTACCCCTTTGAGCAGCACCATATTTAATTTCACAGGCGTAAGCCCTGCATCAACTGCACTGTGAATTCCATCAAGAACACCGTTCAACATATTATGGGTGCTGTTTGTAATAAAACGGTACACATTCGGGTCAAGTGAATCAAGACTAATGTTTACACGGTCAAGTCCTGCATCTTTAAGATCCTGCGCCCGTCCTTTTAGGAATGATCCATTCGTAGTTGCTGATACATCACGCATTTTTGGGAGTGAAGACAAGATGTCTTCAAAATCTTTCCGCATAAGTGGCTCACCACCTGAGAACTTTACCTTATTGACACCCATAGTAGATGCGGCGTGTACGATATTTGATATAGTTTCAACCGACATCTCCCCGGTGCTGGTTGTATCGCCTTCATGGTGACAATAGATACAATCATAATTGCAGCGATTTGTGATGGACATCCTGAGGCTTGTCACCGTGCGCCCGAATTTATCGGTAAGAACGTTTTGTGCATCCGG
>DQIO01000076.1 GCA_020793555.1 Methanosarcinaceae archaeon
AAACCAGAAGCAAAGTTCGGTACCAAAAAGACCACTTCTGTGCCAAAGCAGTATAATCTGGGGGATTACCTGTGAGGTTGAAACGGCTGCAAGTTGAGAATATCAGGAGTTACAAAGACCTTGATATTTCATTTGAAAGCGGTGTGACCGTTGTGTCGGGTGTGAATGGAAGCGGCAAATCAAGTCTGCTCGAAGCCTGCTTTAGCGGTCTTTTTGGGAGTAAGACATTATCAGCCGGTTTTGTGCTTGCCGATATGATCCATAAAGGTGCGACAAAGGCTGCGATATCACTTGAATTTGAACAGGGTGGTCGTGATTATATAATTGAGCAGGGATATCGGGTCAACCCCAAAACAGGCAGTGCTTCAAGTTCCGGATCGGTTCTCAGGGTTGATGGCGAAATTTTGGTCGATCAGGCGACACAGACATACGATGCTATACGTGCGCTGCTCAATATGGATGAGGAGGCATACAAAAACTGCGTATATATCAGGCAGGGCGAAATAGATGTACTGATAAACGCAAAACCAAAAGACCGCCAGCGTATGATCGATGACCTGCTGCAACTTGGCAGGCTTGAGGAATACCGCGAGCGTGCCGGCAGCGCGCGTGTGGGTGTGGGGAGACTTAAACGGGATATAGATGGGCAAGTAAAGAATATCGTAACCGAGATCGAGAAGATTGAAAGCGAAAAACCACATGATAAACTCAATCAGTCAAGGGAGAGGTCTAATCACATTCAGTCAAAAATTGATGTCCTTGGTAAAAAGAAAGATGGTGCAAAGTCGAAGATGGATGAGTTAAATACAACTATTTCAGAGTATTCGGCACTTTCATCCACAAAGGATTCCATCAATTCCCAGATCACAGAGTTCAATGGTAAGAAAACTGCTGCCTTTAAAGAGATCGAATCGATCCGAAATGATGTCCTGTTAAAGAACAGGACTACACAGGAGATTAAAGAGAAAACCTCTGTTCTTAAAAAAGAGATTAGGTTTGAGGACGGCGACGGCGATATCAAGACCGTGGTGGATGGGATGGAAGATGATGAGCGGCGCACACGCGACAATGTCAAAACTATCGAAAACAAGCGGAAATTGCTTGAAAACAGTACGGTGCAAAGAAGAGAATCTGTAATGGATTTGGATAAACAACTTTCCACCATTCAGAAAACGGTTAAGAAACTCACAGATGATATCTCATCCACGCAGCAGGAAGTTGAAAGATCGACCAGTTCTTTAAAAGAGTTGGATGCTAAGCGACAGGCAGCGGTTGTTGAGGTCGAAAAACTTGAATTTACGGTCGAGAAACTTGACAATATCGATGACATAATGGGACTGCTGACTGATCAGCAGAAAAAGTTACACGGCAGGGAACGTGAGATATCTACCTTGATCGCCGAACTCAATAAAAGGATCAAAAAAAGCAAAGGACTTCTGGCAAAAGGGATGTGTCCGACGTGTGGGCAGGATCTTAAGGGTTCGAGTGTCGGCGAGACAACTGCGGATGACGAAGAACAAAAACAAAAGTTAGATGATGAATTGGCAGGTGTCAGGTTAAAGCAAGTTGAGATTGATGAAAAACTTGAGCGTGTCAAATCGTTGAAGACACATGCAAAGGTAATCGCCGATTGCATCATGGATATGGAACTTATTCGCAGCAAGATGGAAACCTCTGAGAAATCAATTGCTGATCGTAATTCAAGGATTGCTGAGGAAGAGGGTAAGATCGGTGAGCTTAAGGAGCGCAGGGATGGGGTTGTGCTGGCAATCGATGAAATTAGCAAAGAGATGACACAATTAATAGAAAAGATAGATGTTGCTAAAGAGGAGCATTCAAAAGCCAGAAAGTCCCTCAGTCTTGCCAAAAAGATTCAGGATAATATATTGGAAATTGACAAGTTGCAGGATAACGTCAAGCAACTAGATGGCAAAATTGTTGGTATCCAGACTCTAATTGAATTTACTGATAAACAGATAAACGAGCGCAAGGAACGTCTCGTGGAAGTCGATAAAAAGATAGGCACTATTGACATTAAAGAGCTGCAGGCAAAGTACAAACAGTTTGAGAGTGCGCATAAGAACATCGGGGTTCAGATAAATAATCTGTCCCGTGAAAAAGACGAAGTGCAAAAGGATGTGGGGCGTCTGGAGACAGAGATCAGTCGCCTGTCTTCTCTTGAAGATGACCTGAAGGTATTGAAGAATAAGTCGGATTACCTGCATGCTGCATACATGGATGCCGAATCACTTGAGAACATGTACATGCGCATACGCGCAGACCTTCGTTCACGAAACATTGGTGCGCTGGATGCGGTACTTAATGAAATGTTTTCATTCATGTACTCCAACAATGCATATTCCCATATCAAACTTGATTCGGAATATAATCTCACAGTGTATGAAAAGGACGGAACAACTCTTGAACCAAAGCTGTTGAGCGGCGGCGAACGTGCTATATTCAATCTGGTACTGCGTTGTGCAATATATCGCCTGTTATCGCTCGGTGTTGGTGGCATATCACGTGGCACGGCTCTCCCGCCTTTGATACTTGATGAGCCAACTGTGTTTTTGGATCGCGGGCATATCCAGCAGTTGATAAAACTGATAGATATGATGCGCGATATCGGTGTGGGGCAGATACTTATCGTATCGCATGACGAATCATTGATCGATTCGGCAGACCATGTATTTGTGGTTGAGAAAGATCCGGTCACGAACACATCTGCAATATCTGCAATGTGAGTTTCTAGAAAATCTTCGCTGACGCTCAAATTAACTTGAACTATATAATTCTATAAATTATGTAA
>DQIO01000309.1 GCA_020793555.1 Methanosarcinaceae archaeon
CGATAACGTTCAACCAAAAATGTTGAATGAGATCTATGATCTCATCCAATCGTCCCAGCCGGGCGCACGTTCTGTAAGAATATTTACTATGTCCTCAAGCATCTCTTCCGGAATTCCGACAACCATCTCGTCATCTGTTAATCCTGCATTTTTGGCAGCACCATCGCACCCGATGGAGATATTCACTTCCCCTGTGACGTATGGCGAACCTGTTGCATCGGCACAGGTTGACTGTATTCCTGCAAAGTTGGAATGCATCCTTCCACCGTGCCTGTATATCACAGCCTGGGCGATACGCCTGGCTGCAAGTGTATTCCCAATAACTATAATCACATCCGGTCTTGTTGGTGTGTTGTCCAGTGGAGCAACAATTGTTGCAACGGTTGAACCGGGTGCCGGTCTTGGCATATTGTCAACCACACGCCTGGATGTACTCAGCGATATTCCCTTTTCCAACTTTTCGAAATACAACGCACCTGTTTTAATATTCTCTGGATAATCTTCCAATCCTATCGCCGCTGCACCGCCCTTGCATGAATGTTTCACAGAATTTGCAAGACTCACAACTCCATCATATCTTGCTTTTTGCAACATCTGACAGTATCTCAAAGGATCTTTGATCTCTTCTATATCATCCGGAACATCTCCAGACCTTTTCAAAAGCGATACCGCAATTGGTTTTCCATTTAGTCCCAATAAATCTACGAGTTTTTCACTCATTTGTGCATAGTCCATACAAATACCTCCGCAATAATGGAATGATAGAATTAAGTTTTGCGCTTCTTACATATTAATAATCCGAAACGATTCTTCGTTTAATTTGATGGCGGAAAATGATGAAATCGAAACATTTCAACCAATGTCCGAAAATAAAGCGCTATGCTGCGTTATGCTGCATTAATCAAATAAGTTGAAAGCCCTTTTAGTTGGGCTTTCCGATAGTCTTATGTATATATTATTTAGTGGCATCCACCCTGACAGGCACCCTTTGAATCTGTGTTAGAAAGAGTTCCGGCAATAAATCTTTTCACGGTTTCTTCAACTGTTCCGGAAGCACCAGAATAAACTTTAATATTTTCCTGTATAAAACCCATCAGGGGTCCTTGTCCAATGCCGCCTACAATCATGTGTTCCACACCTGCACCAGCAACTCTTTGTACAGGAATTGCACAAGTGTGTTCCTGACCTTCGTCGTCATTGGAAAGTGGCCATGCTTTTACAATTTTACCATCTTCAACATCAATAACGGTAAATACTTCACAATGTCCGAAATGTTCGGAAACCGGGGCATCCAAACCACCGGGCAAAGAACTTGGTACGCATACTCTCATATTTTATCTCCTTTATGTTTTAACAATTTAATAATTTCAATTCATTAATCGATTTCTACAACAGCATCAACGATCTTTTCAAATTCCGTGTACCACTGCGACGTGCTACCCTTACCTGTAAACACCTTTCCGCTATCTCCACTTGAAGCAACTTCAGGCTCGATCGGGAGTGTTCCCAAAATCTTGATGTCAAAGTCAGATGCAGCCTTGGATACGCCGCCACTTCCGAAGACATCAATCTTTTCATTGCAGTGCGGGCACACAATTCCACTCATGTTCTCCACCAGTCCGATAACCGGGATCTCGACCGTCTTAACGAAATTAATGGATTTGCGGACGCTTGTAAGCGCTACATCCTGCGGTGTTGTCACCACGATCGCACCGTCGCATTTAGGTATCAACTGTGCCACACTAAGAGGTTCGTCTCCTGTTCCGGGAGGCAGGTCAATAATAAGATAATCCAATTTGCCCCATGATACTTCTTCTAAGAACTGTTTGATCGCGCCCATCTTTGCAGGTCCCCGCCAGATGACAGGGGAATCAGTGTTATCAAGGAAAAATCCAATCGACATGATCTTAAGATTCAAAGAAACGGGTACAGGAATTATTCCGGATTCATCAATATCCGGTTTTTCGTTTTCGACCCCGAATAACTTCGGAATGGTCGGTCCATGGATATCACAATCAAGCAACCCTACTTCCAATCCACGCTCTGCCAATGAAACTGCAAGGTTAGCAGCAACAGTACTTTTCCCGACACCGCCTTTACCGCTCATGACCATAATCGTATGCTTAACACCCCGCAGATTCGTAACGATCTTTGGTTCTTCTGGTTTTGCAGTCAATAAATTCTCTGCTGTTATTGGTTCATCTGTCATATTATTTCCTCATATTCTTTGTGTTTCACGAAAGCACAATTTTATTCCACATAGGGCACTGTTTGCACCACAATTGGCTCCTCTGCCCACTTTTGCCAGCAGAGTGGCTGTGAATATTGGTACTATCGCATTTTGGATATTGGTGGGGTTTGCCTGTACCGTATGGTGCTTGCCACTCATGTTTACAATTGTAACATTCAAATTTCCTTTGAACTTTTGACATAATTGCCCCCTTTGATTTCAATGGCTTTTCCTGTTGCCAGTGCTAAAGCCACTTTTGTTCTTGCATTTTGAATATCTTTCCACAATGCCCGCCTTGAAATTCCCATTATTTGAGCAGCTTCCTCTTGCTGCAGTCCTTCCAGATCCACGAGTCTCAAAGCTTCAAATTCTTCTATCACAAGTGATATCACTTCAAGTTCTGACATCGGAACTCCCCTTGGTTTAAAGTAAGTAACTTCAGGTGCGTTTTGAATGCGTCTTGGACATTTTGGTCTACCAGGGAATTTCATAACATTCGTACTCATATGAGAGGAAATATATAAATGTATCTTACAATCATGGAAAATGTTTATATATTTCCTCTCATATGTGTGTAATGCGAGGTTTATACAAAACCGAACGATAGGAGAATGAACAAAATGTCAAAAGCGCAGTGCGGTAAAGATCAAGCAATTGAAAGTTATAAATCAAACACACACGAATTATTCATGGGGGTCATTTAGATGAAAATGTGCATAACAGCTGCGGGCGAGAGTTTAGAATCTGCTGTGGATCCACGTTTTGGCAGATGCCAGTATTTTATTATAGTTGATTCCGATACAATGGAATTCGAAGCAATTGAAAATCCAAGTATATCAGCAACAGGCGGTGCAGGAATTCAATCTGCACAGTCAATAGCAAACAAAGACATAGAAGTATTGATCACGGGGAGTGTTGGTCCCAATGCATTTCCGATTTTGGATGCGTCCGGCATTAAAGTTGTATCAGTAACCGGAGGGTCGGTTGCAGATGCAATTGAGCAGTACAAAAACGGTAAACTGCAAGTTCTAACCGGTCCGACCGCATCTGCTCATGCAGGAATGGGTGGAGGTCAGGGTGCCGGAGACAGTGACACTGGCACTGGCAGAGGAGCTGGTGGTGGAGGCAGGGGACGTGGTGGCGGCCAGGGAATGGGCAGACGCCAATGATAATTCGATTTTATTAGGTTTCATTTAATGTAAAAACAGGAGGAAAATAAATGGCTGAAGAATTTAAATGGTTTTTAAAAGACGCGATAGTAGATACGGGCATGTGTACATATTGCGGTGCATGCGCCGCTGTGTGTCCATATGATATAATTGAATTTGATGAGAACGGTCCTAAGTTGAAAGAGGAATGCTACCGAAATGGAGAAGGTGCATGCAAGGATGTGTGTCAGCGGGTCATGACAGATGCGTCACGCTTATCCATGAATGTATTCAACTTTATGGCAAAACCTCCATCACTCATTGGACAGTACGAAAAGATCGTTACCGCAAGGGCGACAGATTCCGCAATCCGTGAAAAGGCCCAAGACGGCGGTGCTGTGACAGCACTTTTGACATACTGCTTTGACAACGGATTGATCGATGGTGCAGTAACTACTGCAGGGATGGCAAAACCAAGTTCACATATCATAACAAGCAAGGACGCTCTTTTGGATACCGCAGGTGCAAAATATTCCACAGTTCCTGTGATAGCTGCACTTCGGGAAACAACTGACACCCTCAAAAACGTTGCAATGGTAGGACTTCCATGCCACACCTACGGAACAAGAAGAACCCAGTTCTTTGGCGGATTGAATGTTCATCCAATTGAAGTCGGGAAAGACGGAGAAAAGGCAAAGATACCAAACATTGCATACACTATTGGTTTGTTCTGTATGGAGAACTTCAATAATGAGAAACTGTCTGCTTATTTCGAAGATATCGGTATCGATCTGGACAAAATCAGGAAACTTGCAATACACCTTGATGAGATGATTGTGTTTACGGATGAAGGCGAAATTGAAATTGCTCTAAAAGATATCGCAGAATGTGTGTCAGATGGATGCCGTATATGCAGGGACGCGGTCGCCAAGGTTGCCGATATCTCAGCAGGACATATGGGATCTTCGAAAGGCTGGACAACATTGATGGTACGAAATGCCAAAGGCTTGGAACTGTTTAATGCGGCCGTAGAGGCAGGTTATATTGAAACTTCTGATGAAGTGGATATCAGTATGATAGAAGAGTTCGCAGGCTTTAAGTTGCGCAGGTTCAAAGCGGAACTAAAGAGACGGCTTGAAGATGGAAGATCAGTCAAAGGTTACTGGGTGCGTGACTATCCGGGTGTAAGAACTGAGGTAAAAGGCACCAACTTTGTGAAGATCAAAACCCCATCCGGTCTTGTAGACAACGCGTATCTTGCAAAGGTTGCAAAACTGTCAAACAAGTACGGTGATGGCAAACTTGAACTCACAAACCGTAAGAGCATTGAGATCCAGGGTGTCAAAAATGAAGATATTGATGACATAATGGCAGATGTATATGATATTGGACTCATGACAATCGGCATGGGTTATGTTGCTGCCTGTCCGGGTAATGCATATTGTCCTGAAGGACTTGTTGAAACTAAGAATTTTGCAAACGAACTTACTCCAATGTTCGCACAAAAACTTACTCCACACAAGATGAAGATCGCAATTGCAGGCTGTGCCAATAATTGTGTAAGGACTCACCGTCATGATATCGGTATTATAGGGCAAATGCAGTCAAAGATTGATACTGAGAAATGTAACGGATGTGGGAGATGTATTGAATTGTGCAAGTTCAATGCGCTTTCGATCTCAGGCGGAAAAGCTGTAATTGACAGAGACCTGTGCGGCAATTGCGGATGGTGTGTGCGAGGATGCCCACATGAAGCCGCATTGGAAGATAAACTCGGGTATTCAGTCTGGATTGGTGGAAATGATGCACGAAGACCAACTAATGGTGTTCTGCTGAAGGAATTCTGCACAAAGGAAGAGATTCCTGCGCTGATCGACAAGATCGCCTCTACGTTTGTCAAATACAGGACAAAACCAGGAAAGGAGAGACTTGGAAACATCATTGAACTGGTTGGGGAAGGACAGTTCGTCAGAGAAGTTCTAGGAGATTGAACTTCTCTTTTATCTGAGAGGTTTTCCCCCTCTCTTTTTTTTTAAGACGTGAAAGAATGACTGTGCAGGAGAACTTACAGATTGGTGCCAATGCATCAAAGAATTCCACTCTTACACTTGTCTTTCTTGCAACATTAAAAGGCATTGTTGGCTTTTATTCAGGAAGCATTGCCTTAATCGCCGATGCGGTTCACACATCTCTTGATATTTTTACATCCCTTGCAGTGTGGGTTGGATTAAAACTCAGCCTTAGAAGCAGCAGGGAGAAGTTTCCATACGGTTACTACAAAGCAGAGAATCTGATCGCTCTTTTCGTTTCTATTATGATTCTCCTGTCCGGTGTCGAACTTGTGCGCGAGGCAATATCAGGCATCAAAGACCCCGCAGTAATCGAGTTTCAGGGACTTGCACTTGGCACAGCAATATTTTCAGCTATCACGACCTATGCACTATTTCGATACAAATTAAAGGTGGGCAGGCAGATAGATTCGCAGGCTCTTACCGCTGATGCAATGCATTCATTCACAGATATTTTCAGTTCCCTTGTTGTTGTAGTTGCGGTCGTAGGCTCAATGGTGGGCATTACGTGGCTTGATAGTGTGGGTGTTTTGGTCATCGCTCTTATGATATTCCGACTTGGGTTCGGGATTGCAAAAACTGCGGCATTGACACTAATGGACGCATGGCTTGACGAGGATTCGATTGTTAGGATACGGCAGGCTGTAAGCGGTATCACAGGGGTGAATACAGTAGAGGATATAAGGCTCCGCAGATCCGGTCTGGTTGTGTTCGGGGAAATTACAGTCGAAATTGAGGGTGAAGCCGATCTTAAAAGAGTGGAGATACTTTCCGAGGAGATTAAAAGTGCGGTGAAGAAAGAAGTAGGGAATCTGGAACATCTTGTTGTTAATGCAAAGCCTGTGAAAATGGCAGTTGTGAAAGTCGCTATTCCGGTTGCAAGTATGGTTGAAGGTGAGGAAGAAGCTGGTCTGCGATCTAAACCCTATCACCATCTTGGTAAGGCTCCGTATTATATTTTTATCGAACTGGAAGATGATGCGGTAAAAAACTGGGAAATTTTGGAGAATCCGGCTGCAAGTCTGGAGAAGAAAAAGGGTGTTAAGACTGCGGAATTCCTGAAAGAACATGGAGTTAATGTTCTGGTTGTACTCGACATTGGAGAGGGACCATTCCATTCGCTTCGTGATGATTTTGTGAAGATACTACAATTACCGGATGATGTAGATGATGTTGAAGGGGTTGTGAGACAAATCGCTGATCTGAATGTGATTACATCGCCTACGGAATAGTGAAAATCCTCGCTAAAGCTCGGATTATCTCGCACTATATATTTATAAAATATATACTAAAACAAAATAGGGATATTATGAAAATAGCAATAGCAAGTGGAAAAGGCGGAACAGGGAAAACAACAGTAGCAGTGAACCTTGCTCTCGCACTTGAAAATGTACAGTTGTTCGATTGTGATGTGGAGGAGCCGAACTGCCATCTCTTTCTGGATCTTGATCTTGAAAAAGTAGAGGATGTAAACATTCCGACACCTGTGATAGACAAAAGCAAATGTGATCTGTGTGGTAAGTGTTCAGAATTTTGCAGGTTCAATGCGATCGCCGTACTTCCAAAGGAAGTAATGATCTTTCCTGCACTCTGTCATGGATGCGGCGGATGCACACTGGTATGTCCGAATGCTGCGATTAGTGAGGAAGACCGGAGTATCGGGATTATTGATAAGAACAAAGGCAACAATGGCAATGATGGATTTGAGTTCTATCGCGGGTTGTTGAATATCGGAGAACCGATGGCATCTCCTGTAATTGCAACCCTGAAAAAACATATTGATGCGGAAAAAACTGCGATAATCGATTCGCCGCCAGGTACGGCGTGCCCTGTGATAACATCTGTCGGGGATGTGGATTATTGTGTTCTTGTTACGGAATCCACTCCTTTTGGGTTCCATGACCTGCTGCTTGCTATTGATGTCGTAAATACGCTGGAAATTCCTTTTGGTGTGATCATAAACCGGTACGATATAGGGGATAATAAGGTGGAGGAGTATTGTATCTCGCAGAAAATTCCAATACTGATGAAGATCCCGCATGATATGAAAATCGCAAGGTTGTATTCTGAAGGTATTCCGTTCGTTGTCAGGATGCCGGAGTGGAAGGATAGGTTTGTTCAGTTGTTTGATACGATCAGGCATGAGTACGAGGAGGCGAGATCATGAAACAACTTACGATAATAAGCGGGAAAGGCGGTACAGGCAAGACCACTATTGCGGCGGCATTTGCTTCGCTTGCAAAAGATGCCGTGATCGCGGATTGTGATGTGGATGCAGCGGACATGCATTTGATATTGCAGCCCGAAATTTTGGAGACGATTGATTTTACGGGGCTGGATGTTGCATCCATTGATGAGTCGCTCTGTATAAAGTGTGGCAAATGCAAGGACGCATGCAGGTTTGATGCCATCCGTGATGATATCACGATCAACATTTACGAATGTGAAGGTTGCGGGGTATGTGAGTATGTTTGTCCCGAGGATGCAGTCAGTCTGATCGAGCGAAAAGCGGGGGATGCTTACATATCAAAAACACGATTCGGACCAATGGCACATGCAAGACTTGGTATTGGAGAGGAGGCAAGCGGAAAACTGGTTTCGTTTGTCAGGAACAATGCAAGGACACTTGCACAAAAACACAATAAGGATCTGATAATCATTGACGGACCTCCGGGGACAGGATGTTCGGTAATCGCCTCGATTACAGGTGTCGATATGGTGATGGTTGTGACCGAGCCGAGTGTATCCGGTATTCACGATCTGGAACGGGTGCTTGGTGTGGCTGGTCATTTCAATATTCCGGCTGTGGTCTGTATTAACAAGTATGATATAAATGAGGAAAATGTCCTGCTCATTGAGAAGTATTGCAGTGAGAATGGAGTGGAGGTTGTGGGCAAACTTCCTTATGATGATACTCCTACCAAAGCAATGCTTCAGGAGATGACTGTTATTGAGTATTCGGATGGCGAATTCTCAAAGAGAGTCAAAGAAATATGGGAAAATGTAAGAGGGCACTTGAATGAAACCTCAGGCCATACTTTGTTAACTATGGCAAAATAAATTAATAGGAGATATTCAATGCAATGCGCTTTATGTGATGATAAAAAGTGTCGTGAGGGTAAAGACTGTTCCACAGTTGCGGAAGATGTCAGTTACGAGGGGAAAATACTCGAATCCATGAAAGTTTCGGCTGAGATCGAATCTAAGTATTATATGAAAAAGACGCGGCTGGAAGAACTGATACAATATGCCGGAGATATGGGATACACAAAATTGGGGATTGTATTTTGTATTGGTCTGGAAAAGGAAGCAAGGATTATTCACAAGATACTGGCAAGAGATTTCGAGGTGTTCTCTGTCTGTTGCAAGGTGTGCGGGATCGATAAGGATCAGTATGGTCTGGATAAACTGCATGCCGATGGTTTTGAGGCTGTATGTAATCCGATAGGTCAGTCCCTTGTGCTTAATAAGAAAAAGACCGACCTGAACATTATACTTGGATTGTGTATTGGTCATGATATTCTTTTTACCCAACATTCCGTTGCACCTGTGACAACTCTGGCAGTCAAGGATAGGGTTTTGGCACACAATCCGCTTGGTGCGATATATTCCAATTATTATCTTAGGAACAGGTTCGATATGAGAGAATAAGGATGAAGATATGATTGGGTTGACAATAATATATGACAACGATGCCGAAGACGGTTTTACAAGCGGCTGGGGTTTTTCCTGTCTTGTTGATACCGGTGATACAAAGATCCTGTTCGATACGGGTTGGGATGGGTGTGTACTGCTCCAAAACCTTAAAAAAGCCAACATCTCACCTAGGGAGATCGGGAAGTTAGTCATTTCGCATCAGCATTGGGATCATAGCGGCGGGCTTTCGGTTTTATTGAATGCAAATCCTGATATGGAAGTGTATGTGCCGGCATCGTTCTCGAAACGCCTCAAAGATGAGATATCGGCGCGAGCAAAATTAATTGAGGTGTCGGGGGCAGCGGAGATATGCCATAACATCTATACCACAGGCGAACTGGACACTGGTGTAAAAGGTATGAAAGAACAGTCTCTTGTTGTGGATTCCGGCAGGGGCTTGTATATTGTTACCGGATGTTCCCATCCCGGACTGACCAGGATCATAAAAGCGGCATCTCACTTTGGCACGGTTGCGGGCATAGTAGGGGGGCTGCATGGGAGCACGGAATATGAGGTGCTTGAGGGAATGACATTGATTGCAACATGTCACTGTACTGTTCACAAAGAAGAGATTGCCATGCGGTTTCCGGCGGCGTTTAGGGGTGTTGGTGCGGGGTGGAGTATTAATCTGGAATGCAGTGGCGACTGAAGGGTAATATGCAATTCCGCTTGGTACTGGTGCGATTATGCGCTGTGTATCACCGTGTATATTTTTAGATTCAAGTCCATCAAACCCACAAATTATATCTAAACCAAAAGCATTTCCAACCTTCATGGAACTATTATATCTAAAAGACTGCTACCTTACGGAATTCGATGCTGTAATTGAAAGTGTAAAAGACGATAAATACGTGGTCTTGGACAAGACCGTATTTTATCCAAATTCAGGTGGACAGCTTTCCGATACAGGTGTACTGATACATAATGGCAAGAAATATCCAGTAATATTTGTCGGAAAAATCGATGGGGTCATCAGCCATGAAGTGTCGGTGCCGGGATTGAGTAAGGGTGACAGCATAAAAGGAATAATAGATTGGGACAGACGCTACAATTTTATGAAATTCCATACAGTGTCCCACATATTGAGTGCTATTATACACAGCGAAACCGGTGCACAGATATCAGGCAACCAGATAGGCGAGGAAAAAACACGAGTGGACTTTAGTCTTGAGGATTTTGACAGGGAACTGATAAAGTCTTACGAGGCAAAGGTTAATGCAGTGATAGACAGGAAACTGCCTGTACAAATCGACATCATGCCGCGCGAGGATGCATTCAATATCCCGTCCGTGGTGAAATTAAAAGATGCTTTTCCGCCTGACATTTCAGAGATACGGGTCATCAACATACTCGATATTGATAAGCAGGCATGCGGCGGTACGCATGTGGCAAATACAGGTGATATCCCACATATTGATATATTCAAGGCGGAGAACAAAGGTAAGAACAACAGAAGGGTGCATTTCAGGTTTGTCTGAGATGTTCTAAGCCGGAATAAAAAAGTCCCATGGTAGAAATTGGATTGGTTTATACAAAAGGTTCACTTCCAAGGTTTGAAGAATTCGGAAATTTGCCAACCTGCAAGGTTTCAGAAGATGGATTGGTAGATGAAAAAAACGGCATCTGAAGTTTTGGAAATGATCATAATTCCAGGTGGCTCAATAATGGCGAAAACTTGATTTAACACATAATCACTTATAGGTCACAATGAGATACGCGACAATACTGACACTATTAATTCTTATTTTTGCAACCATTGTGACAGGATGCATTGACGAACTTGTGCCGGTCGAGGATAATTCGAACAGTGCGGACATTTCTGCCTATGAATTTGATGTTTTCGTAAACCAAAGTGTAGACAGTGATGTTGTTGTAAATACAACCACTTTTTATCTTTTAAAAAATGCAAGTGTCAGGGTAGTTAACATGCTTATAAACACTACCCTCATCGACATTGTCCCTATTGATGATATGAGTTCAAATCAGGAGTCACTGGCTAACATTGTCATTATCGCCGACAATGTGAACACAACAAACGCATCGATCGAAGTGTTTAACAGTTATTCACTCGCGAGCAAGGTATCTGACATCGGTTATACCATTTCGAAAGATGTTATTCGTGGACAAAAACATACCTACCTGAAATTCAATGAAACCATCACAGGATTTGTGGCATACACAATGGCGGTGCCAAAAGGACAGGATTTCGTATACATACCTACATCCTCATCCATCGTGCGATTTGTCCTGCCGGCAGGTTATACCACAGGTAACCCATTAATTGGAATCGCTCGACCACATCCAGACGAAACATATCTCGATAATGAAGGGCGGGAGACTCTAATATGGTATGAACATGAAAATATACCTATGCCAAAATCCGTGATGGTGAAATATTACCTGAGTTCAGCACCAAAAATATTGTTGATCGCAGGCAGTATCCTTGCATTTGGTGCGGCAATCGTTCTTGTAAACTACTATATTATCAAGAAGAAACTGGAAAAGATGCGAGAGGATATTGAACAAAGTTCAAAGAAATATGAAGGAAAACATAAAAGATAAAATTGAAACCTATGTTTGGGGATCTAAATATTGTCCAAAAACTCACTGCATTTTTCACAAAGATCCATGCTTTTTGCATCCACTTCTTCAATCCCTGATGAAAAAGTCATTACACATCCACAATCGTCACAATGTTGAAGCCCAAGAGTGTGCCCTATTTCATGTATTGTCTCTTTTTTAACACGCTCAATTAAAATCTGACGGTTTTTTGCAACATCGGCATTTCCATTGTAGCCGCCATCATTTGCATAGAAATTTGGATCTAACCTGTGTGTCGAAATTACACATGCTTTTCCACTTAAGAATGCCTGCCCAAATACGAAATTCACGCGGGACGCATAGAGATCAACGTTTGTAATTGCAATATTCTTTTTACCAAATCCCTTTTCTGCAATTCTCAAAAAACTAGTGGCACGATATTGATTCCTTGCTTTATTGTGTGCATCTTTGGGTATGTCTACAGAATCCAAATTTACGACATCATTCTCAAAATACTTTGTAGCTTCATTAATAGCTATAAGAATATCTTCATCATCAATGCCTACAGGAATTATGTGAAAAGCGTTAGACAATTAATCAGCCTCAATTATTATTGTTTTTAGTTTTTCTGGAACTCTTGCTGACAAGTCTTTTGTACATCCCTTTTACCAGCTTGAGATTGAATAGTGGCTTTTTAACATTATCAACTACATTTTGTGGAATGCTTGGTCGATATGTAGCACCGTGCATAGCCATTTCTTCATTCAAAAGTTTAAACTCTTCCTGAATCAACAGCAGCCGATCTGAAAAACCATTCATATTTTGATGATTATGGGGTGTCACTCCTACCTCTGTCCCAGCTCCAACATTACGGTACAATCCACCATTACGTGGCATGTTATCGTCTTCACCACTGTTTCGGTACAATCCACCATTACGCGGCATGTCATCGTCTTCACCACTGTTTCGGTACACTCCACCATTACGTGGCATGTCATCGTCTTCACCATTGTTGTGTTCGTCTATTTCAGGTTCATAATTTGCAATATCTTCCAGTTTTTTGTGCAAACCAAATGGCAGGGTGCCTGACGCATTGTACATACTCCATGTGTAATATGAAACAGCATACAAACCAAGTACAAGATACATTATCGCAAACATCTGGCTAGGGAGTGCCAACGATCCGAACACCATTGTGTATATAGGCAGTATCAAAATCGGTGCAAAAACCCACATCCATGCGGATGAATTATCCCACTGGTTGTATTCATACGTAATTACAACCCACCACATAACAAAAAGCAATGGGGCCATATAAGGAATATACCACAGTGGATAGTATATCATGAACATGTATACAGCAAGCGTTATATTCAGGAGAACCACATACATAAACAGATTATACACACGTCTAAGTGATGCAGATGCTGAATGATCCTGCGCCTGATATGTACCTGAAGCAGGCGCAAATTCAATACTTTTTTTCAGGTCATTGATGCTGTAATTCAATGATTTTATTTGACTTGAAACACCGTCATAACCAACCTGCACTTCTGCAATATCCCTGAGTACAGGCTCAAAACGGTCATAGATGATCTCTTCAAACATCTGGTCAACAATTCGCTCAAGATATGTGTTCTTTTTAATGAACTTGATTGCTCCGAATATAAGCACCGCACCTGCAAATATCTGAGTGGCTTCCCGTATGAAGATCAATGAATCAAACTCATCTGTAAAAACGTATGTTATCTGGATAATTGAGGATATGATATAAAAAAAACCTACAGCCAATAAGACTGCTATCACAATCTTGTCAAACCCGGACATATAGCTTCTGCTATGTTCCATGCCTGTGTTTGTGATTGCTACTCCACCGTCAGATTCTACAATTTTTCTATCTGCCGGAGTCTTGTTTTTTTTATAATCTTTCATAATACCTATGGTCAGGGTAACTTTATAAAAAGTCCCATCCAATTATTGACAAAATCATACGAATCGATAGCACATACTAATTATAGATTATACTGTGCTGTTTATATTATAAGCTTTCCTGTTATAATTTTATATATCCATGTATGATAACATAAAATTTGGATCTCCCCAACATTGAGTGGGTAAATGTTCGACAGGATGAACAGGATTTACAGGATGGGGCGGACCACTCATATCCTGTTCATCCTGTATATTAATTCAGGAAATATGATTTCCATGTTTGAAAACATATTCGGAATAGTGATGTTGCTCACACAATGTTAAAGAAAAGAGAAACTAAAATTTATATTCAAAAAATATCTTCACTCCAATCAAACGCCCCAGGGTTGTATTTAAGCAACACATCTTCGTCCTCACCACTCAACAGCGCCCTGATAATAGCATTAATATCTTCCACAATCTCGTCAACTCTCGCATCAGTTGTGTTGATCTCAAATACCTTGTTACACCACTCAACGGATTCAACAAGGATCACATCCAGTGCTTCAGCCTCCACATTTTCCGATATCTTTGCCTCAGAATAATCCCTATTTGACAATCTTTTCCTGAGCTTATCCGGCGACGCCCGAAGTACAATCACGATATCGGCGATATAATGCGACATGTGGCTGTCAATTATCATCACTTCATCACCATCATTTGTATTTACATCTATAAGTTGGCAAATGCGTGCTGACACCTCATCCATATCCACAACAAGCGTGTCCCTTACTTCATCGACCTCTGAATGCAGATTCTCTTCCCTGATAAAATCATTAAGATGGATTACCCTGTATCCATAGCGTTCTTTAAGCAGATTGCAAACAGAGGTTTTTCCTGTACCAGGAGTTCCAGTGAGTCCGATCAACATACTCAAAAGATTGAACTCCTCACAGTTAATGCTTATGCATCCCTATTTGGAATTGGCTTGATATTTTCATAAAGTTTCCAATGAACTTTAACCCATCATCCGTTAATACCGACTCAGGATGGAACTGTACACCATATACAGGATAATCCCTGTGTTTGACACCCATAATAATCCCATCATCCGTTTTTGCAATTACTTCCAGTTTTGGAGAAAGTTCTCCAATCGCAAGGGAATGGTATCGTCCTCCTGAAAATGGATTTGAGATTCCATCAAAAATATTTGAATTATCATGGGTGATCTGCGAAGTCTTGCCATGAACAGGACCACTCTTCGCATGAGTAATTGTTCCTCCAAATGCAGTGTTTATCGCCTGATGACCAAGACATACGCCTAATATGGGAATATGTTCCCCAAACTTACGAATGATATCAAGACACGTTCCAATGTCCCGAGGATTATCCGGCTTGCCAGGTCCAGGTGATATAATTATCACATCGGGGTCAATGGATATTACTTCCGTAACAGAAATGGTGTTTGGAACTACCACAGTATCCAGTTCGAACATGGAAACATAATCTACAAGATTCCATACAAAAGAATCCCTGTTGTTGATGAACAGTACTTTCATTGTCCACCTCCAATCGCACTGATCATCGCTCCCATCTTGCGTTCTGTTTCCTCATATTCATACGTTGGGTCTGAATCCGCAACAATTCCAGCACCTGCCTGAATATGGGCTGTATCACCTTTGATGATAACAGTCCTGATAACGATCGCAAAATCTGCATCACCGTTCCATGAGTAATACCCGACGCCCCCACCATATACTCCGCGTGCATCGGTTTCGAGGTCATTGATTATCTCCATTGCCCTGATCTTCGGTGCACCTGACAATGTACCTGCTGGGAATATCGCGCGTGTTGCATCGAACTGGTCGCACTCATCACGAAGGGTTCCGCATACCGTACTTTCAATATGCTGTACATGCGAGTATTTCACGACCGACATGAAATCATCAACCTTGACAGTGCCGCTTTGTGCCACCATTCTCACATCATTCCGCCCAAGGTCCACAAGCATGACATGTTCTGCACGCTCCTTTTCATCAGCCAGCATTTTGGAGGAATAATTATAATCCTCATTTTCATTTTTTCCGCGCGGGCATGTTCCTGCAATAGGATTTGTGATCAGCGTGCGGTTGTGCACCGTCATGAGTGTTTCAGGACTCGCACCTACAATGCTCAAATCCCCGAATTTGAAGATGTACATGTACGGACTCGGGTTGATCTTTCGCAGGGTACGATACAGTTCAAGAGGTGTCTGTTCCATCTTGACCGAGTACCTGCGTGAGAGTACAACCTGAAAAATATCGCCATCGATGATGTGCTGTTTTGCGGTCAGGACTGCATTTTCAAATGCTTCTTTTGTTATATTGCATACAGGTTTAGATTTAAGGGGTCTTGTTTGTGGTATTTCTTCAGTGTCTTTTACCCTGTCCGATCGAACCAGATGCTCATACAATGCCTGCGCATCCGAAATCGCCTGGTCATACGCTGCCTTAAGATCACATTGTTCTGTCACAAAAGGCGTGACAACGATATGGGTTTCGCCTGTCAGGTGATCAAAAACGAACGTCTTTGTGGTGAGCGCAAACTGCATATCAGGAATGCCCGATTCAAGTTCCTTTTCGATGTCTAACCAGCAGTCATAAACAATATCATAGCCATTGTACCCGATCGCACCGCCAAGGAATGTCTGCCTGTCAAATCTTTTTTGGTTGAGTATATGGGTGCCGTTAGCAGTCGGGAAAACCGCACGAAAAGCATCCAATACATCAGTTCCTTCATTGATGCGGGTGCGGAGTACACCGGAATCATCGGATTCGCCTGTGCATGACGATTCAAGTCGCAATCGAATGTAATCCACAAGTTTTGAGTCCTTTGAATAGGTCAGGGTCAGATCACGGTTTTTTATTGTTACTGTCAGATCAGGATCAGACCCAACAAATGAGAATCGAGCATGTCGTTTTTCCTTTTCTACCGATTCAAGCATGTATGAGCATTCTGCATTTTGCAGGGTCGTATACAATTGCAAGGGCGAACATTTGGTGCTGACCTTTGCCATCAACTGCACCAGCGCAGGAGCACCTGCTTCCTTGACTATACTTACAAACTCTTCTTTATCAAGATCAAATGATATATCGAACACCATTAATCACACCTCGTCTCACGTACAAATCCACAAATCTTTTTTTCATCTTTCATGCCATCGGTTTCAATCCCCGATGCCGTATCAACAGCATAGGGTAACACACTTTTGACTGCATCCCTCACATTATCGGGAGTCAATCCTCCTGCGAGTATCACAGGAATATCCACTGCTTCCACTACTGCCCGGCTTACAGACCAGTCATGTACGGCACCGGTTCCGCCAACCTTTCCGGCTGCACTGGAGTCAAGAAGGATGCCATCTACTATATCGCGGTCTGTCAGATCGTTGATCTGTTTGATTACGGCATTAATTGTGTTTGCCGATCCTTTAGTGTTAGCAGGAATTGATATTGTTTTTGCAATTCCTGTTGCAGTATTGTTCCGTATAATTTCCAACTCACCCACACCAATATCATTGTGTATCTGGACTACATCGGGTTTTGCAATCCCTATCATTTTAAGAGCATGCTTTGCATCATTGGGCATTATTACAAGTACAGTGTCTACAAAAAGCGGAACTTTTAATATCAGTCCTGCTGCAGTGTCAAGAGTTATCTTTCGCGGTGTTTCGACTGGCACGTCGGTTATGAACCCTACAGCATCCGCCCCGCAACCGATTGCAAGTTTGACATCATCTTGTGACTTCATGCCGCATATTTTCACACGTGTTGTATGGGTCATTGATGTACCGTTTCTACAAAAATTAAGAAAAATCCTTGAACTGATCGAGTTTTTCCATGGCTTTTCCGCTGTCGATCGCATCTTCTGCAATGGATACAGCATCCTTTATGGAATCCGCCTTTCCGGCAACATACAATGCGGCGGCAGCATTCATGACAACAATGTCACGTTTTGGACCTTTTTCTCCTTTCAGGATATAGATTATGTCCTGTGCATTCTCGGCAGGTGTTCCGCCTGCGATGTCGTTTGCAACTGCACATTTGATTCCAAGGTCTTCAGGCATTAGTGTATATGTCGATAATTTCCCGTCCCTGAGTTCTGCGACATAGGTTTCAGAGATGTTGGATATTTCATCCATGCCGTCGCCATGTACAACAAGGGCACGCTCTGTTCCGAGTTTTTTGAGCACCTCTGCAAGTGGTTCGCAAAGGCTTTTGTCGAAAACACCTATGACCTGTGCTTTTGCGTTAGCAGGATTTGTGAGAGGTCCGAGGATGTTGAACACCGTGCGGACACCCA
>DQIO01000075.1 GCA_020793555.1 Methanosarcinaceae archaeon
TGAATGTGATGAATTACGGCAAGTGTGGAGACCTATGGGTCAAATGGGAGTATAGTAAAAAGAAAGATTCGTTTAGAACCGATAAAGAATATGAATAAGCTCTGAGATGAAAGTCATGGCAATTTATTATGGGAGACGAATACGAAGGCCAAGCATCACATTTTTTAACCAAAAAATAAATCGAGTTTAAGCATTCTCAGATGTGCGGAAAATAGGTTAGACGGAATTGAACGTGTAATTTCATCTAAATACTATTCCGGAAAAAGTTGGAAGAGCTGCAATCCCAAAAAAGTACACTTTTTGCGATATGCGGACGATTTTATTGTGACTGCTGATTCAGAAGAGACTGCAAAGGAAATTATGGAAGTAATTAAACTGTTCCTGAAGGAAAGAGGCCTGGAATTATCAGAAGAGAAAACTCTGATAACCCATATAGACGAGGGATTTGACTTTTTAGGTTGGAATTTTCGAAAATATAAAGGAAAACTTCTCATCAAGCCATCCAAGAAATCTATTGATAGTGTTACACGAAAAATAAGTGACACAATCAAAGGTGGAAAGGCATGGCCCCAGAAGAATCTCATCGGTGCTCTGAATCCCATTATCACTGGATGGATAAATTACCATCAATCAGTGGTTTCCAAGGACATATTTTCTAAACTTGATTATAGAGTGTGGAATATGCTCTGGAGATGGGCAAAAAGGAGACATCCCAAAAAGTCCAGGTCCTGGATTGTTAAGAAATACTGGCATAGTGAAGGAACACGGAATTGGGTATTTTCTACAGAAAAGACCAAGCTAAAACTCTTTTCAGATACAAAGATTGTAAGACATACATGTCTTAAACTAAACATGAATCCCTATCTTGACACAGAATATTTCGATGTGCGAAGATACAAATTGCGTGCTCGGAAAATAGCTGGCAAGCCTAAAACGTCTGGAGTTAAAATGAACAATTGCTCATTTTGCATGAATAGTGTAGTCCCAAAACCGTAATGTCATTGAATTGTAAACTGCTGCCCGATACAAAAAGGGTTATGGAAGGCTTGAGCCGGATGTGGCGAAAGTTGCAAGTCCGGTTCTTAGAAGAGGGAGAGCGAGTAATCGCTCTTTCTTATTCGGCAATCTTCATGTCCGGTTCTGTGAGGGGACTCATAGTAACTTCGGAGCGATTACTCCAATAAGAAGTGCGCTATGAGCCCTACTTGACGACCGCCCCTATACACTATAAAAAATTAAGCACCAATTACAACATTGTTCACATCATTTCCAGATTGATTTGCCCCATGAATCCCATTTTCCAGTATTTCTTCCAAGTTCATACCTCCTCCATGACTCTATGTCGGGTGTGCATCTGGCATTGGTGTTCGTTTTTGTGGTCGGAATATTCCAGATCTCAGGTCACTCAAAGACAATTGGAATGAACATATCACGTTTATTGCCCCTTACTCTTAACATTTTGGAAATTGTCACAAATAATCCGTTATCAACATCTGCTTCTCATCCACTTTCTCGAAGTTCGATACCCCTACACCAAGCAATCGGAACCTCCTTTTTCCCATAAACTCGCGCATCAGGTCTTTTGCGGTAATCTTTATAATTTCAAGATCAGTTGAATATACCCTGAGTGACCTTGCCCTTGTATAAGTCGAAAAGTCCTCAAAACGTACCTTCAGTGTGATCGTCTTAAACAGGAACTTCTTTTTAATAAGGGATCCATGCACGCCCACTGCAAGTGAATCAAGCACTCCATTGATGATATCCGGATCTGCCGTATCCTCGTCGAACGTATCTTCCTTACTGATGGACTTGACATCCCCGCGCTCTACAACCTCACTCTCATCCATGCCCCTTGCCATCTGGTGCATCTTGAGACCGAAATTGCCAAATCTCTCAAGTAACAACTGGACATCACACACCGCCAGGTCCCCAATTGTCCCGATACCCATGACTGCCAGCATATTCGTAGTCTTTTTCCCGATACCCGGAATTCTTGAAGCAGGAAGGGATGTAAGGAACTTCACCACTCCCTCCGGATTCACAACCGTCAATCCATCAGGTTTTTGGAAATCCGACGCTATCTTTGCAACCAATTTATTAGGGGCAATACCGATAGAGCAAGTGATACCTTCGCGCAAAAACACCTCGTCTTTGACGCAACGGGCTAATCGGGCAGCATCATTATAATCTGCCACGCGCATGCTGACATCCAGATACGCTTCATCCACACTCACTTGCTGGAAGATGTCCGCAAACTCCCGCAGGATGATCATGATGCTCTTTGAAACCTCTTTGTAAAGTTCCATGTTCACCCGAAGGTATACGGCATCCGGACACAGTTTATACGCCTTTGATATCGGCATTCCCGAACGTATGCCGAATTCTCTGGCTTCGTATGAACATGTACTGACCACACCCCTGCCTGTGCCGTTCTTCGGGTCAGAACCAACCACAACGGGTTGCCCTTTTAATTGGGGATTGTTCTTCACTTCAACTGATGAGTAAAAACCATCCATGTCTACATGGAATAAGATCCGGCCTGTGGATGCAGGAGATGAATTCATTGCTGGTTATTTCAACGCCCTCGTTAAAATCATTAACCATTGGTATTTGCATGGATCGACTCCATGTGATAGACTGGAGCCCAAAATGATTTAACCGTAAAGACCATCGAATAGTACAGATTGACTAAATATAGAATAAATATAGAATAAATATAGAATAAATATAGAATAAATATAGAA
>DQIO01000074.1 GCA_020793555.1 Methanosarcinaceae archaeon
GTTAATTGCTGTGCGGGGTTTGAATTTTTGAAATGTGCATCGACATTTTATCACTCACTTTCCAGAGGTATATTTTGAGAACAAATCGGTTTCCTAAACATTGAATAATGTCGGATGATCGTTGTTTTCTAAATTATAAAACCAATGATTCGGAAAGTGAGTTATCGAAACCAGCTATACAAATATGAATCATCAATTTGAAATAAATTCAAGCCATTCTTCTCTGGTAATCTTAGCATCATTTATTATTTTTCTTATCATCCCTTTTCCAATATCTTCACTGGGATGAACAGCAATAATTGTAGTTCGCCCATCAGGATGACGCATAAACACATGGCTTCCTTTTTACCTAATAGGCGTAAACCCCATCTTTCCAAGTGCATTTAGAACTTTCTTAACAGGAGAGGAGTGATTTTATCCATTTAAACAGCAACCGCAATTTTCTGAATACCAATAAACTCCAATGGCACTTCATCAATAAGTTCGGATTCAACTTCCAAATAAAGCTCGATGGCTTCTTCTACTCTTTCCTTTAATTCGTCAAGAGTTTTTGCCTGCGTGTGGCATCCCTCAAGCTCTGGTACAGATGCTATGTAAATGCCGTCTTCATCCTGTTCAATAACGATAGTAAATTCTTTGTTCATAGTAATTCATCACAAATTTTTATTATTACATATGACTATGTAAAACAATGCTATGAATATATCGATTGAAATTATGAGACTTTTCAATATATTCCGGAAAAAAGAAATCATGGCAAAAAGATTCACCGCAGAGGACGCAGAGGACGCAGAGAGATGTTTTTTTTCTTCTTTTTATCTTTCAAAATAGCAAAATCAAGTTTTTTATAAAAACTGAATGGATTTTTTTTAGGATTATCACCCCTAACTACATCCACATGGTACACGTCCGTTCACTCGTCCCTCGCTCACGCCCATGCACCCATGCAGTGTGTTGTTTTTGAGCAAAAGAAGAATAAAAGGGGACATGAATCACTGATCAGCACTGTTGTGATATTGTTTACACCGTGTCTCGTATCTTGCAGAGATAATCGTTTTGCAAATCTAAACAATGGGAAAATAAGCAGTCACATTTCATCAACAACTGATTTAACCAATAATTCCTATGAACCCACATGAACAAACACACTGATAAATCCATCCAAATTCCCGAACTTATAATGGGAGTAAAAAATCCCGCCGCTCTTTCGGTGTGCAAGGATCACGCAGATGCGGTCTATTTTTCACTCGACAGGTTCAGTCTGCGATCAAGGGCGAATGACATCACTCCGGAAAATCTCGATTCTTTTGTGGAACAGGTGCATGGTTATGGATTGCGCGCCAATCTTGCAGTGAATAGCGTGATCTATCCCGATGATATTCCGTCTGTCAATGAAGTTATTGAAGCAGCATCAAGTGCAGGCGTGGATGCGATCATCGCATGGGACCCTGCCGTGATTACAAGGGCTGTAAATAGCGGTTTAAGAGTACATATATCCACACAGGCAAATGTGTCCAATGCCGACACTGCAAATTTCTACAAATCAATTGGTGCCAGCCGCGTGGTACTTTCACGAGAATTATCACTTGAGCAGATCAAAGATATCAGACAATATACTGACATGGAACTGGAAGTGTTCGTGCACGGTGCAATGTGTCAGGCAATATCAGGAAGGTGTTATCTTTCGGCATATCTGCTCGGAAAATCCGGCAACTGCGGAGAATGTTCCCAGCCGTGCAGATGGGAATGGACACTGCACGCAGATGATGGAAGAGAGGTGGATCTGAAAGGCAAATACCTGCTCAGTGCAAGAGACCTTTGCATGATTGAACATGTACCCGAACTTATCAATGCAGGCGTGGATGCCTTCAAGGTTGAAGGCAGGCTGCGAAATCCGAGTTATACCGCTACCATATCCCGATGTTACCGTGAAGCACTGGACAATTGTCGGGACGGGTCATATACACTTGAACGCGCACGGGAATTGAAGGAACAGATGGCACTGGAGTACAATCGCGGATTTTCCACGGGTTTCTACTTTGGTGTGCCCGGACCTGAAGGATTGGCGTACGAGCATAACATGAATGTATCACCTGTGAAGCGGCATGCTGTCGGCGTGGTGACCAACTATTATTCAAAGCAGAATGCTGCAGCTGTGAGGTTGTTGGAGCAGGGGTTGGCTGTTGGGGATAATATCGCGATCGAAGGGCATACCACGTATCTTGAGCAGGAAGTGACGTCCCTGATAGTTGATGGGGAAGCTGCAAAAGAGGCAGGGCGGGGGCAGGAAGTTGGGCTGGGCGTGGATGAGGTTGTTCGGGAAAACGACAGGGTGTACAAGGTCGAGCATGTTGAACAAAGATAATATAACTGCAATACAAATATCCAAACCATGAAAACAGCCTGCATCCAGATGGATATTTGCCACTACAAAAAGCAGACCAACATCTACCACGCACTTTCAATGGCAGGGAAACCATAGCAAAAGGTGCAGAACTCATCGTGCTCCCCGAAGTTTTCTCAACTGGATTCTGTTATAACAACATTGAAGAAACTGCAGAAATTTATGAATGACCAGTTCTTCAGGTTTTGGTTCAGGTTTGTTTATCCGAATATGTCTGATCTTGAGATCGGTTTGGTGTATGAAGTTTTTTCGCAAATCTCTGCTCAACTTAATTCATATTACGGAAAAGAATTCGAACGTCTTGTTATTGAACAGATACGT
>DQIO01000073.1 GCA_020793555.1 Methanosarcinaceae archaeon
TGAGTTCTCCGTTTATGATACGAATATATTTTGATGTTGTTATGACAATTGTGGCCGATACACTTTACAGGTTGCTTGCCGATGACTTTAAGAGATTTGAGGATTGCACTCCAAAAACTATATTTTCCGATTTCATTAATTGCCGATGTAAAGGAGAAGTGGTTGGCGATGAGATTATAATCAAAATGAAGAAGAAGGCAACAACACCCATTTTTAAATCGAATGAAATTTTTCAGAAATCGTATTCAATACCATGGTTAGGCAATAAGAGACTTCGATTTGAGTGGATATCTTGAGTATGGTCAATTATGGGATATAAACGGTTGACGAAAATCGGTGTTTAAAGAAAATTCAAAAACTGAATCAGTCTGCGATTTTCTCGGAAAAATAAGGTCTAAAAACTCAAATCTGAAGGTTGTCATGATACTTGATAATTTTAGATCACACGGAGCAAACGCAACCATGGAATTTGCAAAAGAAAATGATATTGAATTAGTATTCTTGCCACCGTATTCTCCACATTTGAATCCAATTGAATACATCTGGAAAAGTATTAAAGAGAATTGTTTCATAGATTTTTATTCAAGATGTTGAACATCTAAGATCTATAATCAAGGATAGATTTGAAGAATATTCTTCAAGAATAAGTTTTGTAAAAAAATGGATTGAAGAATTCTCATCTGAAGAAAATAAGTTAAAAATATTATGTTCTTGACTATAGCAAAAGTTTTATTACCATGTGTGGTTAAGTAGTGTAATACTAAAAAGGAAACATTTAGCAAAAAGGGCAATACAAATGAGAAAAAGTACTAAGATGTGTGTAAGCATAATGCTTATCATCATTATGCTTACAGGTATAGGATGGGCGGGAACTTCTGAATCAAATGGTAAAAGTCTATCCGGTCCTGCAGTTGACACAGATAGCCAAAAATATTTCCAGAAAATTAATGAAAAAGATTATATCGGCAAGGAGAATTTCAAATTAAATGTTCCTGAGACTATAAAAAAATATGATCTCTTACTTGTGAACCCTACTGCATTCAAAAAGGACGCAGATACAGGTAAAATGACTGTTCAGTTGGCTGAAAAATCTTTTGATTTCGAATTTGAACCTGGCATATACGTCAGTGAAGGTGATAAAGAAATAATTGTAGATGAAACCAGCACTTAGGGATTTCCCAATAAATAATTTACCCACCAGATATATTCGCTGAACTTTTCACGTCACGCCTGTATGTGCTTCTGATTTCGAAACAACGAAAACTGGGTATATTAAATTTTGTGAAATCCCTTATATGGTAGATATGCCAGTTGTATACACATATTATGGAACTGTCGTTGGATATCCAGAGAGTAAAGTCCGCTTTACAGTTTCAGATGATGCAATACTTGGATGGATTGAAGTTGATGACGTGAAGTATATTGTTTCCCAATCAGGATCAGTTAAAATAAATGAAGAAACAAAAGTGCTACATACCGTATACAGAAATATAGATAAGGAAATTGCTGGAATTCCTGTTGGAGCAGATGATGTAGTTGAAGTACCTCATGATGAATATCTGATTGATAATATTGTTTCATCAACATCCACAATGACCATTCTTTCCACTACTACCGTAGATTTGTTAGCAGTGTATGACACCGAATTTAGCAATGAGTTTGCTTCACCAGGCACTGAAATATATAATATGATTGCCGATGTAAATGATGCATACGGTGTTTCAGATATCAGTGTCAACTTGGACATTGATTATTATTACTATGATTCGGATTTAAGTAGTACATCTTCGTCCAATCTCTTATATGAGTTCAAAAATGAAAATTCAGCATTAAGAAACTCACAGAACTGTGATCTTGCGTTCTTGTTTAGCGGGAAAGAATTTTCTGACGTACCTATTGGAAGAGCCTTTCAATATACAGGTTCTTCAACTGAAGGCTATGCAATAGGCCAGATGGTCAATGCTCCGGGGTATGTATATGATGGAACATTCGATGAAAGATGCATACTAATTGCCCATGAAATTGGACATAACTTTGGTGCTCGCCATCAAATTGACACTGCCCCACCATCTTATGCAAAAGCATATAATTGGAAATATCTTGGATACTATGACAGGTATACTTCAATGTGGTATCCATATAAAGGAATAGGTATCTTGAGTGGAATGCAGCTAGAATTTTCATCTGATACTAACCACGGCGATTCAACCCATGATAATGCAAGAAGAATCGTAACTATTCAGCCACCCTATAAACCGTTTATTCTTCAAAAAACACCAAAACCGAAAATTCAATATACAATGACCTCATCGTAAATTAATAATTCGAAACAACCAAACATTTCCATTAATCAGAGGGGATTAACATGGAACGTGAAGAAATTCTTGCAATTTATGAAGCTGGGCCAGATGCAGTAATCAATCTAATCGAACAATTGCTTGCTACAATTGCAAAACAGGAAGAACGAATCAAATCATTAGAGGAACGAATCAACAAAAACAGTTGTAACAGTAGTAAGCCCCCTTCAACTGATGCTTATGCAACCCAAAAACCCAAGCCAAAAAGTAGGCGTATAAAAAGTGGTAAGAAAGTAGGCGGTCAAAAAGGCCACCCTGGGACAACATTAAGGATGGTTGATAATCCTGATGAAATTCGAATTATTAAGGTAGATCAATGTAGTAATTGTCACACGTCTCTTGAAGATGAAGA
>DQIO01000072.1 GCA_020793555.1 Methanosarcinaceae archaeon
AATTATCGATTTTGATAAATCCTCTATTGAAATAACTGGTTTTTGAGATAGTGCCAATTGAATGTTATAATTCAATTAATGCCAACATTTTCAAAAATTCACACTAATTTTTAGAAATCTTCTTCTCATCTCTATTCTTAAACCATAACTTCCTGCGGTAATAGTTCAACGGATGCCTTATGTGCTTGCACAACTCATCTTCGCCATAACAGTTGCCGTAGGTTTTCATGGTATCGCATGATGGGGGCTTATATGTCGTTCCTGATGAACCTGATATGTGCTCGATCTGGTAGCGCGTCTTTTCAACATCAAAATCAGGCGAAATGTTGAACATGTTTATAATCTCATCCACAGTCATTCCAACTGTTAGCAAGAATGATGTCATGGCAAATCGCATGGAGTGCGCAAGGTTTACGCCTGCCATTGTGTTTGCAATAGCATGGACTATGCATGGCGGGAACAAATCGCTCTCAACAGCCTCAAAATCGCCTGCACCGAATTCGGTCTTACGCTCATCAAGGATTACTTTAATTTCATCAAGATGCGGTGTGCAGAGTCTACATATATCCTCCGGAACTTCAATGGGGAGTGAATCCTGTATGCGCGCGCGCACAGCTTCCTGCAAAAGACGCGCAAACTCTTCCTTTTTTATGCGCACATTTCCATGGTCAAGCTTGCGGTTCACCAGTTTCCATTTCAAATCTTTCATGGAACTTGCAAGTTTGATATAATCCGTAAAATTTATATTAAAATAGGAATCAGACGGTTTAGCATCCACACCAAAATCGTTGCCAATGTCACTCAAAAAATCAACATCACGGGTTTTAAGCAACATATATGCTGCCACCGCTTCCGCAAGTGAATAACGACGTATCAAAAAAGAATCGTCAATGCAAGAAACAAGTATTCTTGCAAATGGATACGATAAGAGTTCGGTCAATACAGGCCCTTCATCAGAACCTGTAAGTGGTGGTTTTTCAATTCCCTCGAATAGTGATTGGATAACACGCTCCTTGCCACGCAAGCGTGCGAGGTCCAGTGCGCGTGATGTTATCAAGCGATCAAGTGAAAAACCGAGGCTGCCAACATGTTGGGATGCCTCTGAAATAAATGGATATAATGCAAGGTCTCTGTCATCCATATCCTTAATCGGACTCGATCCTTGGTGCTAACAGATATCCCACTTTTCCATCACTGTTCGGAATCGCGAAATTGATCTTAATAGGGAAATCCATACCAAGAGAGAGAGTCACTTCATTAGACTTTGAAGCCGGTTTTGCAATATCTGAGAGATAATCCAAGGAGAATAATGAACGTGCACTCCCAGGTTTTAGGTCGATCAACTTGTCCCGTTCCATCTCAAGTCTCACGCGGTCAGTGTCACCTTCCGCTTCCATGAAAAAGACATCCCCTTCAACACCAAGTAACATGTGGTCGCTGATCTTTTCAGCAGCTTTTACAGCCTTGCGAAGGTCCATACCATTTAGTACAACCTCTGCCGGCAACTCCAACTGCGGAATCTTTGGCTCTGCACGAATAGTTGAAGGATCAAGCAATGATATCGTATAAGACAATCCACCGGCCTGTATCAAAAGTTTTTGGGACATGTCGTCAAGTTCCATCAAAACATTTTCGTTTTTATCGACCACACTTAAAATATCAGTAACTTTTGCAAGATCCACTCCTATTTCAGAATCATCAGCCTCAAATCCATCAAATGCACTGGCTGGCAAGTCAAAACTAACCATTGCAACATTTGCAGGATCCACAGCCCTTACTGCGATTCCTTCCGGGGATATCCTAAATCTTGCCTCATCGACAAGTACCGATAGTGATTCGATCGAATCCTTTAAAAGATTTGCATCAATTGTTGCCTTGAACATGTAAATTCTCCGTTAAATAATTTAAATTTGAACTTCATTATATCCATTAAGTTATATAAGTATCCTTGTTTTTATTCGACTTACTGGGCAATGATGTTAATCATATTCACGCCATGTTGCACCACACTTAACGCATTTTAAAAAACGTGTTTCTGATTCGTCAGCCGACCGGAGTTGCCGCAACCACCAGTATGCAATATTGTGTTCACATTCCGGACAACGTATTTGAGTCGTTGGAAGACCTTGGGCTTCGTCACCATCAAGAACGATTACCTCGCGTTCATCTCGCTTGGATTTCGAAACAAAAGCTTCATCTTCCTCCTTTTTATCCAATACATGACCGCATTTTTTACATTTCAATACACCTTGTACCGGAAACATCATACTTTTACATTTTGGACAAAATTGCATCAATATCATCTCTTGCATTATCTATTATCATATTATGGTCAAACGCCAACTGTGGTAGATCCGTGACTTCAAAAAGCTCAATATCCTCTGCATCCGAATCTGCCTTTGGATTACCTTTGCCAAGTGCAAGGTAACACACGGTCGCCGTGTGCCCGCGCGGATCACGCAATGGAGTAGAATAAACGCCAAGTAATTTAATTATTTCTATTAAAAGTCCGGTCTCCTCTAAAACTTCGCGTGCAGTCGCCTCTTCAGTAGTTTCGCCAATCTCTACAAAACCTCCAGGCAATGCAAACGTACCCTGATAAGGCGGGTATTTCCTCTTTATGAATACAATCTTACCATTTAAGATTATTACGGCATCAACAGTCAATTTAGGGGTAATAGGCACCATTTGAACAAAACCTTTATAC
>DQIO01000071.1 GCA_020793555.1 Methanosarcinaceae archaeon
ATCGGCGAGGGAGTGCCCCTCCCTCGCAAGTTTATCGAATGGAAAGGTATAATAGTACGTTAATCTGCGTCTAAAAAAGTATCTTTTAAGACGCAGATTTAATGTTGTGTCAGAATCCAAAAGATTAACAATCTTATGATAAATATTTAATGCAAAACGGTGCTAAAAAATGAATATACTTGTTACAGGCGGTGCAGGATTTATCGGTTCACATATTGCGGAATACTTTTCATCAGAGGGGCATGATGTGACCATCCTTGGCAATCTTGCAACAGGTTATCTTCACAACGTTCCGAAAAACGATAATGTTACGCTTATTGAAGGGGACATCTGTGACCCTGCCACTGTTGCTGAGGCTGCGGGGGGAATTGATCATGTTTTCCATCATGCTGCGCTTGTATCTGTGCCGCTTAGCTGTTTAAAACCTGTTGATGCGTTCTGCATCAACACACTGGGCACGTTGAATGTGCTTCAGGCTTCTCTTGATGCCGGTGTCAAGAAGGTGATCATTGCTTCTTCTGCGGCTGTGTATGGGAATAATCCCATTTTGCCAAAACGAGAGGATATGATCCCTGAGCCTGCATCACCGTATGCTATATCGAAGCTTGATTGTGAGTATCTATCACGGATGTTTTATAATGATCATGGTCTCCGCACAACTTGTTTGCGTTATTTCAATGTCTACGGGCTGCGCCAGGACCCTAATTCTGCGTATGCGGCTGCTATTCCGATATTCTTATCCCGTGCTCGTGAGGGCAAGGATCTTGTGATCTATGGCGATGGTGAGCAGACGCGGGATTTTGTGCATGTGTCTGATGTTGTCCGCGCTAATGTGGCTGCTATGGAGCACGGAGACGGCGAGGTGTTCAATGTTGCTACCGGTGCGAGTGTGACCATACTTGAACTGGCTGAGGCTATTGTGGAGAGTGTGGGCACGGGGGCAGGTATTGTGCACGAGGCTGAGAGGGCAGGGGATATTCGGGATTCTCGGGCTGATGTTGGGAAGATTTCGGAGTGGTGGGGGAGTGAGGTTGAGCTTGTTGAGGGGTTGGGCTCAATATGAATGTTATTGAAGTTATTGAGAATGGGGAGTCTGAAACTACTGAGTTTAAGACTTCGTTTGCTGAGTGGAGGGATGTTGTTGAGACGATTTCTGCATTTTCGAATCGGAATGGCGGGACTATTTTCATTGGCGTTAGCGATGGTTGTGAAATTCTTGGAGTTAATAATGGAAAAAGTACTCTTGAAGATCTGGCAAATCAGATTAAGCAGAATATGGATCCTGTGATTTATCCTTCGATTCGAATTGAGATGATCGGGGGGAAAACGATTATTGTTGTTGATGTTAAAGAGTTTGAGCAAAAACCGGTTCTTGCTTTTGGCAGGGCGTTTATGCGGGTTGGAAAGTCGAGCCAGAAACTTGGATACGAAGAGATCAGGAGGCTTGCTCTTTTGACGTCAAAGGTTTACTGGGACGGGCGGGTTTGTGAGGGTGCGAGTTTAGAGGATATTGATGAAGGGAAAGTGAAGTGGTTTTTAAATCGGGCAAAATCTGAAAGAAGGCTTGAGCTGGATTCTGAGACTCCTGTCAAGGAAACTTTGAATGAATTTAATGTATTGAAAGAAGGGGTACCTACAAATGCTGCCATTTTGTTGTTTGGTAAAAATCCACAAAGGTTTTTTATCCAATCGGAAATTAGATGTGCAAGGTTTAAGGGACTGAAACCTTTAGAATTTATCGACATGAAGGTTTTTGGTAGGGATATTATTGCTCAAAGGGATGATGCTTTAGCGTTTGTTAAGGAACACATAAGGTTACACGCTCAGATCAGTGGGGCAGAAAGGGTTGAGAGATGGGAGTATCCAATTGAAGCTATTAGGGAGGCAATTACAAATGCTATATGCCACAGGGATTATGAGATTGCATCGAATACACAGATAAGGATCTTTGATGATAGGGTCGAGGTTTGGGGTTGTGGTCAGTTGCCTGAGCCGCTGATACCGGGGGACTTGAAGGGTGAACATAAGTCAATTTTGAGAAACCCTTCAGTTGCAGAATGCTTATTTTTGATCAAATTCATTGAACAATGGGGGACCGGGACTAACAGGATGATTGAAAGGTGTTTGGATCATGGGATGCCGGAACCTCTATTTGATGAAGTTGCCGGTGATTTTGTAGTAACTTTCAGGAAATATAGTTTCACGGATGAGGTGCTGAATGAATTAAATGAAAGACAGCAAAATGCGATAGAATTTTTATTGGAGCATAAGAAAATAACAAATCGGGAATATCGAGAAATTAATCCTGATATTAGTGAAAGAACAGCTCTAAATGATCTAAATGATTTAGTTCATAAAAATATGGTCGCAACAAAAGGTGAAAAGAAGCATAGGTACTACATATTGCGGTAATTGCGGATAAATTGCGGATATAATATAATAAACTAAAATGAGAATACGATGATGGCAATTAATACATATATGGATGATGTTACTGCATATAGGCCTGTATCATCGTATGCCATCTCGAAACTTGATTGTGAGTTGCAATAATATAGATCATTACAAAAAGGACGACATAAGGTAGAATCTGCGTTAATCAGTGTTAATCAGCGTCTAAAAAAATAATAATTTCAAGACGCAGATTTCGCAGATTTACGCAGATTTAAGGTTGCA
>DQIO01000070.1 GCA_020793555.1 Methanosarcinaceae archaeon
GGCCTTGGGACAATATTATTAGATCTGCCCAAATTTGCTTAAAACAACCTCATCCTCATCCAACAAAATTATATCTCTAATATAATACTTCGCGTTATACTCTTTTAAGAAATCAATCACTTTTTCAGTAACATCCTTTGTGACAATAATGACTCCTCCAATAAGTTTTATGTGGGGTATATTGTCTAACAAACCATGCCTTCTGTATTGATATTTACCTCCATGGGAGCTTGTATTCTGCCCATAGAATTTTTTACAGAATTGATTGATGGATTTTTGTTCTGTTTTTTCTTTGAACCTAAATACGATAATATTACCTAGCATTGTGGGTAATAATACCCATAAATATATAAACCTAGTGGTCTATTAATCCATATGCCCCAAAAACACGTTGGAGAAGAACTGAGGGATCTCATTAAGAACGTTCGAGATGGCACTTTTGAATATGAGAGTAGAGATAAATCTGAAATCAATTGGGCCAAATATGATTATGCTCAGATCAAAGAGATGGCAGACTACCTGAACAATATAAGGGATATTGTCAACGAAGCCGACAATCGAATAAAAAGTAGAACAATTTCCGAAAAACGTGGCCCAGGAAAACCGGAAACGAATCCTGCAGACATCACAAAATTGCTTTTATTGCAGACATACACAGAATCACCGAATAGAGTAGCTGAAGGATTGTTATTTTTATTTCAAGAAAAATTAGGCATAAGCCAACACTTTTCTTACAAAACAATCGAAAGGGGTTTTGATCGGGAAAAAGTGAATATCATTTTGGATGAAGTCGTTGCAATAACCAATGAATGTGTTAAAGATGACGAGAAAGACGCTTCATTTGATGGAACCGGTTTCAGTGCTTCCAACAAGGTAAATTATGCGGACAAACGACAAAAGCAGAATTCAAAAAAAAGTCGGACGAAAGCACAGCCTGCAAAGGATGACGATAGCCATGATAGTTTTCCGGTGACAAATGCAACTTCGAATAAGGGATTTTCATATTGCGTAATGGGTATTGGGGTCAAGTACAAACTGATTTCAGGAATGACCATTTGTGCTAATCATTCTATAGGGGAAACAACAATGTTTCCCGATGCCTATTACCAGACGCTAAAAAGTTATCCGAATTTGGAGAATGTCCTTGGAGATGGAATATATTCTGCTCGTTGGATTACGGATCTTGTGGCGAAAAGCAATGTCACCCCATTCTTTTTGCCAAAAAGTAATGTGACTTTCCAAAGCAAAGGGTTTGCGGGATGGTATGATATGCTCTTCTCGCTATGGAATGATCCTCAAATGTGGTTAGAACAATATCATATGCGGTCAATATCAGAGACAGTGAATTCGATGGTTAAGTGTCGATTTGGGGCGACCATAAGGAAAAAGCTTGATCCCAGAAAAGCAACTGAAACAAAGTTGAAACTTGTTGCTCATGATATCAGAAGAATTGGCTACATTGAGATTTTAGATGGCATAAGACCTCATTGGCCAAGAAATGTGGGTTAGAGGAATATTGTCCCAAGGCCGTTGCTTTTGCCATTAATTAAAATGATGCTTCAAAAATCGAATTAACTAAAGGTTTAATACAGTGTGATCCATATCAAATTCTATGAAACAGTTCGAATCGGATTCAGCAAACGTGAAAATCCCTGAAGGATACAGTATGACTGTCATTAAGATGTATTTCTGGGTGGGACTCGTCTCGGCAATCCTGCTTAGGGCACTGATCATTGCAGACCACTACAGTAGCCTTTTGTCAAAATCTATGTGGTACCTTGGAGTTGTAGGATACCTATGGTTCTTTGCCCACAGATACCATATCGCTAAACGAAGATTCAATGTGATACAAGGTCTGGATCTACTTGAAAAGATAGAAAAACGGAAACCTCTTACGGAAGAGGATTTTGATGGGCTCAATTATGTTATGTGGAGTCTTTCTGTATCAAAGGAACGCTTGAACTACCTTGTCATCTTTGCATTTTCAGTAATTGCAATTGTTTTGTCGCTTGCATTGGATTTTGGCATCATTAAGTTGTGACTTGATGTCAGTCCGACTTTGTATGAAATCCTTGCAATGCCAAGGCACCCAAATCCTGAAAAAAGTAAATGAAAAAAAATGGAAGGAATCAAATGATCCCTGCCACTCAAATGTTATATGCTGATTCACCATGCTGTGTTGTATCAAGCCCAATATTTTCCTCGCTCTCACTGACCTTGAGTCCTATTGTCTTATCGATAACAAATCCAATTACTATCGTACAAACAGCTGCATAGATGATTGTTATCACAACCCCTTCAAGCTGTAGTAGTAGTTGGTGTGAATTGCCAAGAAGAAGGCCTGTAGCCCCGACACTTGCAAATACACCTGTTAAAAGTGCACCTGTAATTCCGCCGACACCATGAACTCCGAATACATCGAGTGAATCGTCGTATCCCATCTTACCTTTTAGCATCACAGCCCAGTAGCATACAACTCCAGCAATGAGACCCATTATGATTGCTGCCACAGGTGTTACAAAACCTGCAGCTGGTGTTATTACAACAAGCCCTGTTACGATCCCGGTTGCCAGGCCGAGTGCTGTAGGTTTTCCTTTATGGATCCATTCTGCTGCCGTCCATGAAAGTCCGCCAGCCGCTGGTGCAATTAACGTTGTGA
>DQIO01000069.1 GCA_020793555.1 Methanosarcinaceae archaeon
CCATCATCTTCCTCAGCTTCTGCGCCCACATAACGACCCGGGGTCAGTACAAAATCGTGTTTTTTAATCGCAGCCTGATCGGCAGAGAAACAAAAGCCTGCCTTATCATTCCCATCTGGCCATTCCCGTTGCCAATCATGGAACGTATCAACGATCTGTCTGGTATCCTCATCCTTAAAATCCCGCAGGACACGGTCTTTCATATAACCCAAATTGCGTGCATCAATAAACAGCACTTCATCGCGCCTGTCCCTTTTACTATCCTTTGCACCCTTATCCTTGGTCAAAAACCAGATACAAGCAGGTATTTGGGTATTAGTGAACAATTGTCCGGGCAGCGCCACCATACACTCCACAATATCCTGTTCGACAAGTGATTTGCGTATAATGCCCTCGTTATTGGTATTACTGCTCATGGAACCATTGGCCAACAACAGCGCCATGCTGCCGGTTGGTGCCAGATGGTGCAGCATGTGCTGTAGCCATGCAAAATTTGCATTCCCTTTTGGAGGAGTTCCATATTTCCAGCGCACATCGTCGGCCAGTTTTTCATGCCACCACTCCTTCATATTAAAAGGCGGATTAGCCATCACAAAATCGGCACGCAGATCAGGATGTTGGTCATCCAGAAAACTATCAGCATTCTTCTTCCCAAAATTGAAATCAATACCCCGAATAGCCATGTTCATAGCAGCAAGTTTCCACGTAGTTGGATTGGATTCCTGCCCATACACCGAAATCTGTTTTTTCTGCTCGGAAGCATCATAATGTTTAACCCTGGCATGTTCCTCAATGAACTTATCACTCGAAACAAAAAAACCACCACTGCCCATGGCAGGGTCGTACACGCGGCCTTTGTATGGTTCCAGCATTTCCACGATCAGTGTAACGATAGATTTGGGCGTGTAATACTGACCACCCTGCTTACCCTCTGCCAGAGCAAATTGACCTAAAAAGTATTCATACACATGGCCGAGAATATCTTTAGACTTTAAGTTGAGTTTTTTGCCCTTGTACTCAGGATCATGAAATCTGGTATTGCTAAATTCAATGATCAAACCAATGAGTTTGTCGGCATCCAACTGGTATTGGCTAATGCGGTTTAAAATGCCCTTAAGCTTTGGGTTGGCTTTTTCAATCTCGTCAAAAGCGTTATCGATCAGCCATGAAACCGAACGTAGTTTAATGTCTTCGCCTCTTTCATTTTGCCATATCACGCTGCCGCCGGGAAGGGGAGCTGTTTTTTTCAGGGTGTCCCAACGTGCGGATTTTGGCACCCAAAAGACGTTTTTTTCGACGTAGTAATCGTTAATTTCCAGCTCGGCTTCTATGGCTTGCCGATAGGCTTCGCTGCTGTCGTAATCTTCGCGTGGCAGAAAATAGATGTTGTCGTCATCATCTTTTTTAAACAACTCGGTGAGCTCTTGCTGGCGCTCTTCAAAAGCATCGGACACGTATTTAAGGAAAATCAACCCCAATACCACGTGTTTGTAATTAGCAGCATCCAGATTAGAGCGCAGTTTATCAGCAGCCTTCCAGAGCTGGCCGTCAAGTTCATTTAAAAATTGCTGTTCATTATTTTTCATTATTCTTAAACTTCCATTCTTCAATTTCCTACACTAATGCCCGTCCCAATTTGCTCTCGATATCTGTACCGCTTTATACTTTCTTGGTCACATACCCTAAAAATGCAGTATAGATATAATGCTAAATATTCGACATCAAATTGATAATTTTGTCTGCTTGGTTTTTGGAATCAAACCGCTTATATCGACAATATTTTTAAGCATCTCAAGCAACATCTCGTTGGCCAATGCTACAACATGTTCATCAGTGGCAGCAATTTCGTACGCAATATCAGATAAAGACACATCGATTTTTGAAATATCTGCACGGAATTTCTTGAGATTTTTATCCTTGGATTCACGCACAATACAATTCGGCATTTCCAGATACTTCATAATGTGCTTTAGGTTGAGTCCCACACGATTCAACTCACAATTAAAAACAGGTCTCTTAAAAAGTGCCGACATGGTAAAAACCCCAACAGGCACACGAATATCAAGATCAAGATTCCTTAAGTGAATAGCAATCAGTGAATAAATATCCACGAATAACTCTTCATTATCCATCTGTGAATAAACTTTTGACGGCGGTATCTCCACCTCATTGAGTCTATCAAGATCACGAAGCGCACGAAGGTATCCGGTCAATACAAGCCGATGCTCATTGAACCCCTTATCCCTCAACTCGCGAGTAATACCACTAATTGACAGTTGCCTGCCATTCAATATTTCATATATTTTTTCGTAGAGATTGCCAGACATATTACCATTACCTGCATCATCATTGGTAACAAACTTGGATAAATCTATTGGTGTATTCGCAATGTTTGTTATTTGTTCTAGTGTCATGTCAACAACACAATGTCATGGGACGGAAGGGGTAAGACCGATGCAAAAAACGACGCGACCGCGCAAAAGCGCGGCACGTTCCTACACCATGAACACAAAATACAAAATGGTTTTTAAGCGGCGTCATATTTGCAGATATGAGAATTGCATGGTTGGATTTGAGGTCATGGGTTTAGAA
>DQIO01000068.1 GCA_020793555.1 Methanosarcinaceae archaeon
AATAAAGCAGTGTCAGATTATATATTGGCGACATTATATTGTTGACGTGACACTAGATTGACCTATTTATCAAAACGTATGTATGCCTGCCCACATGAAGTCTGGAAACCACCTTTCGGTGTTTCTGTGTTTGTGTTGGGGTTCGTACGCTTTTCTTCTGTCACCGTTTTTTGTGTCTTTGTAATTGTCACCATTGTCCCTCCGAATTAAGTAGCATTACACATTTTATTTGTGCCGACCATCCTCATTATCGACATTTCTGTGTAATTATAATTATAGGCATATTTGGTATATATAGTTATTGGAGATCACAGCGTAATTGCGCAAATTTTCATATAAAGCACACTTAACCGTTTTAAGTTTAAGTAAGTTTAAGTAAGTTTAAGTAAGTTTAAATGAGTTTTTCCCTTGCTGATTCGAGTGGTACCTTGCCAACGATTTCTTCAGCAAACCTGTCTGCCATCAGTTCAAGTTCCTGTTTAGGACGGTATTTTGTAAAAGTCATTAATGAAAGTTGCCGCAAGATCGGAGTCTTGTTATTGTGGCGTAGATGCCATGCTTCATGGGCTAGTACGGCTTTTAACTCTTGTTCATTAAATATCTCCAGCATACCCACAGATACAAAGATCGTTTTGCCTGATGCGAACGCTTTTGGGATTGCGGAATCAAAATAGTACACTTGCGAATCGTTAGCAAGCGTATTTACAAATTCATCTGCCCAATCAACAATCTCAGATATCGGACGTGCATTGTGACGTTTGATCAGTATCTTATAATACAATCCCGGTAAAAAAATCATGATCCCAGTTGAGATCGATACATATGCAAGATACACTTCGATAGTAAACATGCGGCTGCATTCCATTGTCGAAAAGGTTGCAGCTATTGCACCAACCATTGATGTTTGTGCACCTGCAAATGAGATAATCCTATGGATTGGGGTTTGGGTTTTCATGTAAAACATGAAAAGTAACAAAGATGCACCTATAAAGAACAGTATCATTGGTAAAAGTTCAGAATTGTTGATGCATGTCGCGTAACACACGAGTTCATCTGTTATCGATTTCATGTATTCATATGTGACAAGGATTACTTATTTTTTTTATAGTTGGAGAAGTTTTCAATAGCAACTGCTCCAAAAGTGTCAACAAGACTGTCAAGTATTCGAGTTGTTATCGCATTTGCAGCGTTGTTGGCAGTTGTGGTTGCTGAATATATATACCGAATTCTTTGACCGTTTTTATCCACCTTACGCTTTGCGAAGTCGGCTTTTACAAGCCGATCCAGTGTACCGGCTACGCTGGACAGGGGGATGTTGGTTTTTTTCGTGATTTCTGATGTCATCATCTCATCATTTTCCCATAGCACTTCCATGATCTGTGCTTCAATGGGACTGAAGAATTTGGTCAATCCTTCATTTGAGATGTTAATCCTATCTACTTTAACCATGGTTTACGATTGGTGTAAATAGATATAAATCTTGCGCATATTATACAATTAACTTTTCCAGCCAACTTTACACCAAACGCAAAGTTGGTATTACTTTACACCAGATGTATACAACTATGCGGTTATATTCTATCGTTATAAAAGATATATTTCGTAGAAGAACAAAACTTATGGTTGGCGTTTTGGGTGTAGTCATTGCCGCTTCTGCAATCGTTGCAGTAATTACCACATTCACTGCAGCAACCGACAGTCTGAAACGGCATACAGGGTACATGTGTGGATTATCCAAAAGAGAATATCTCTTACACTGAATCCGGTGGGATAATTATCTGGATATCAACGATCTTATAACATTCCATTAGAATGCGGTTATCTGGGTATGAATTGTAGCAGTGCTACCATTCTCGTTTCTTCCATTTTTCCCAACGATTTTTTTACATCTTAACAACTTTTTTAGGCGAAACGTATTTATGCAAATAACACAATGGTTGTGTGAAGGTTTTGCAATACCGCAGAAGTATAACAAGGATAACATTCTAATAAAAAAGATAATAATATGTCAGGAAATAGTGCGAAAAAGAAAAGTATACCTGACAAATGCAGATCGTGTATGATATGTTATCCAAAACAAGAAAATCCTCGCTAACGTTCGAATTTACTCGCACTATATATTTATAAAATATATACTACCAAAAAAAAATGACAATATAGATAATAATAGCAATGATAATAAGTAACAATAACGATGAATAGGTGATACAAATGAGCAAACCAATATTATTCGATTTTAATGCCACATGGTGTGGACCGTGCAAAATTCAAAAACCGATCCTTGAGGAACTTGAAAAGGAATTTGGCGACAAGGTTGAGATTAAGGAAGTAGATGTTGACCAAAATCAGGAACTTGCAGCAAAGTACAGTATTCGTGTAGTTCCAACACTTATCATGGAAAAAGACGGCGTTGAAGTAAAACGTTATACAGGAGTCACTCAGGCAATTGTCCTTAGCGCAGAGTTCAATAAACACCTGTGAGATTTCCGGTCTTTTCTTTTTTTCTTTTCAACCGTTGAAGACGGCGCGTTTTATTGTTGCGATTCGCTTGCATTCACAAAATACGGAGTTCATACGTCCTGAGC
>DQIO01000067.1 GCA_020793555.1 Methanosarcinaceae archaeon
ACTCATGTCACGTAGACCAGAATGTTGGATATCACTCAACCATGGATGTCTTACACACTTCAACCGCTGATTGTACAATTTGCCATGACAGCGATCTTCCAGTTCCCCATCTTGACAATTGCAGTGCATGTCACAACAACAATGCAATTAATATTGACAATTCAACCGCAGATTGTAACTCGTGTCACGTAGACCAGAATATCGGATATCACTCAACCATGAATGTTGCACACACTTCAACCGCTGATTGTACAATTTGCCATGACAGCGATCTTCCAGTTGCACATCTTGACAATTGTAGCGTATGTCACAACAACAACGCAATTAATATTGACAATTCAACCGCAGATTGTAACTCATGTCACGTAGACCAGAATGTTGGATATCACTCAACCATAGATGTTGCACACACAACAACTGTTTGTGCCAGCTGTCATGGTATTAGTGGTGAAGTTGATTTACCAACAGTGCACAATGGCAATTGTATTGTGTGCCATGATAACCCTGCAATTACTTTGCCAACATCTGCTTATTGTGGTAATTGTCACTCATCACAAACTCCAGATACTGGACATCATGATAACATGATATTACATGAATTTGAAACTCCGGAAGAATGTGAAGAGTGCCATGATATGGATGTAACACAAACGCATAGTAGTAGCGATGTGTGGGATTGTTACATGTGCCACAATTTCGAAAATTCTGGTCCAAATGCTTTTGCTAACATTTCTAATGCGGCAAGTGTTGAGGGTACGAATTGTTTTGTTTGCCACGACAATGCTAATATAACTACATTGCCAACTGACAAAAACTGTAACTCATGCCACGTAGATCAGGGTATTGACCATAGCGCCTAGTTAGGCTTAGATGGTTTTTAGTTTTCACGATCATGTGCCACTTTTGTTTGGAGTAGTGTATACGCACTACGTTAAAAATTTGGCACATATCTACCAAAATATATATTATTTTAAAGGCTATGGCATGCGTTTTTGAACATTGATTATGACGTGCTTTCCGAACCATTCCAGAAGATAATAAAAAGTCTCCTAAATAAATACGAATTATTTTTATATAAGGTCACTGATTACGATAACATGAAAGTTTCATCCAAACCAACATTCCGATATAACGATAACGCAGTTTCACCAATCATTGGAACGGTGTTGATCTTATTATTGACATTTGTGCTGGCAGTTGCAACAGTCGCTGCCGTATATAATGATGGTGCGGTCGAACGCATCGGCAATTCACTTTCAAAAACTCCAACGGCTATGATTGAAATTGAAGGGATTGTGGGCGGGATCCGATCAGAACCAAACACAATCCGTTTTGACCAGAATTATATCACATTGATGCACAAAAGCGGAGACTCCTTGGACACAAGTTCAACGAATATCATCCTTTCAGGTTATGGTAGCAGTTTTGTAGGAATGGTTGGCAATACTGGAAATCACATGGAATATGGAGATTCCGTTGTCAGATATACCGACCTTACTCCAAACGATAAAAACACTAGCTTTTTAGAACACAACACCGTCATAGATGATGGGCTATGGTCTACAGGTGAGAAGCTCATTCTATGGGGTAGAGATAGTAGTATTGGCAATGGCCCTTCAACCGTATTAGTAACAGTGAACGGCATTTCAAACACTTCCGACAACTATGGCTTCAAGTCCGGCACAACCGTTACCATCAAGATATTCGACAAAATCACGCAGCGTATAATCGCAGAAGGCACGGCAATCGTCAAACCGGCCGAGTGAGCATACCGCCGACCGTCAATAATCAATTACCAATATCGTTTAAGTAGGCGTAAACCATAGGTATTGCAATGAGCAAAAACAGCGGATATTTCAAATATTTCACAAAGGAAGCGTGCTACCCTAATCAGGAAGAAGCGATGGATACGATCCATTCAGCACTGCTTCGAAAAGAGATGATACTATTTGAGGGAGCGTGCGGTACAGGCAAAACGCTAAGTGCACTCGCACCGGCCCTGCACGTAGGGAAAAAGTTGAAAAAGACCGTTGTAATCGCTACCAATGTCCATCAGCAGATGGTGCAGTTCATAAACGAAGCGCATGATATCAAAAAGACCAATGAAGTGAAAGTTGCTGTTGTCAAAGGCAAAAGCACAATGTGCCCGCTCGAAGTTGATTATGAGGAGTGCACACTTAAGCGAGAGAATACTTTTGAACTCATCGAGATCGAGCGCGAACTACATCTCAAAAGACAGGAACTCAAATCCTCCAACGAGAACTACAAAAAAACCCGCGACCCATCACTTATCGCACTTCGGGACACACTGGCACACGAGATCGACACCTCGCAGGAGAAAATAAAGACTGTACGCGACCGGGCATGTAACGAACTCTATGAAGTCCTGCGCTCGGATAGCGAAACATTCCGCAAATGGCTGTTCGCAGATGTCCGCTCACCTGAAGAGGTCAACGATTATGCATTTGATCTTGGAATGTGCGGCTACGAGTTAATGAAACGTGAGATCAAACACGCAGACCTCGTAATATGCAATTACCACCATGTCTTAAATGCCGATATTTTTTCAACATT
>DQIO01000066.1 GCA_020793555.1 Methanosarcinaceae archaeon
CTAAGAGGTCGGCCAGAAAAAACATTTTAATCATGCAGTATGGGTTTATGAACTGAAGTTTCCCTAAAATGTTTCATGCCGCCATCCTCAATAACATGGTAACAAACGAATTAATAACCGAGTTGCGTGGAACCGGGCAAAGTATTGAAAAATTATCGCTCAAGGCTGCTTTCGCTACCAGCCTGCGGACATCTGAAAAGGCGAAATGGTTTCTATCTTTTACAGCATGCCTCCGGTTTGGAGTTTTCTCCAACCTGCAGGCATACACCCAGGTCAATGTGGTGGCCATCATGCAGAATTCCAAATGGTTTGTAACCGCTACTGCATTTCTGGTTTGGGTTTCGGCGCTGCCGATATCCCTTTTAAGCTCTTTGAAACAAGCTTCTATTTTCCACCTGGCACCGTAATACTCGATAATCTCTTTGACCGATAAAGTCAGGTCGGTAGAAAATAAGGCAACCCATTGTGTCTTACGGTAAACCCATACAACTCGTATCCGACGTTTAAGGGTTTTGAGCATGACAACTTTGTCATAGGCCTGTACCGTTCGTTCTTTACCGTAAAGATTAACAGTATATTCCTGCTGCAACATCCGCTGCCTGCATGCAAGGGTGGATGTTGTGCCAAGGTGGTGACCATATTTATTGGGGCGCCCTCGCCTTTTTATGGTTGGCGCCGACGGCTCGTCAAACAAATTATTGTTGGAGCGAAGCCGGGATATCATATGGACCCGGTCTCCCAATTCTTTGTGTAATGGTTTCCACATACCATTATTACCAAACCATGAGTCTGTTGCTACCAGAATATTGGATTCTGGAAACTCAGTTGCGATATCACAGAGCATGTCAACAGACTGCTCATGTTTACTACGGAACTTAACATCTTTACCGTTATACTTAGGACTATTTGCCTCAATATCCTTTTTGAGGTGATAGTAACAATGACTCAGTGGCAAGCATGCCCAACGACCTTTGACTACTTTAAGAAGCCCGATAGAAACAATATTCTGTGCCCAGGGATATTTTGACTGATTCTGTTTAGCCGCATGATCGAATACACTGGCACACCCAAATATTTTCCTGCCTGTCTTGGGGTTAATAAAATCATCGAGAGCTACAAGTAACCTCCCATTGGTTTCCGGCTCCGGGATAAGTTTCCACAATCTGAGCCAAAGCCGGTTCCATGGGATCTTCGGTGATGCCATAAAACGATAATATTTTTTCTTTCTGATAGAGAATCCGAATACGATTTCAAGTGCCCGAAGAAGATTGGACGTTCTTGATGAGGTAAATGGAAGAATGATTGCGAGCAAAGTATATATGAACCATGGCCCACGCTCCTCACTTTTTCGGGAATTTGCAAATTCTTCTTTGAGTTCACTGAGTAATGAATGTAGTATGTGCATGCGAGGTCCTCGTTATGATTTGTTTTTTCACAACTACAATATACCATAACTTGGCCTCGCATTCACTGTTAACCTACTGTTTTAATAACAAAAAAAGAATTTCTGACAATAAAATTTGAAATATTATTATCAGTAATATCAGCTAGTTACGCGACCGATTTTTCAGCAGCCTGCTGTAACCATAGAGTCTTCTTTTTGGAACAATTTTTCCCTGCCTACGGCTGATTTTAAATCACTATCGTTAAAAAGCGGGAAACTTCAGTCTTATACAACATCACGAGTTTATGCGTAGTCCCTGTTTGGGCGTCCGCTGAATTCAGTGTTATGTCCCTCTCCAAACATTACTATTCGTGGATGAAGACTTGAAAAGTGTAGCACAAAGAGTTATAGTTATTCCATGAGAAAACTATGCACGAAAGGCAAATCTGAGCGATCTTAATCTGCTTGAGGCCATTGATAACTTAGAAAAAGGACTATCTGTTGCTGAGTTAGGCGGTAACCTTTTCAAAATTCGTGTAAAGCGAGCAGGCAAAGGGAAAAGTACTGGATTCAGAACAATTGTCGTATACAAAAAAGAAGAAAAAACAATTTTCCTCTACGGCTTTGGCAAAAATGAAAAATCCAATATTGACAAAGCAGAATTGCAATATATTAAAAAATTAGGCAATGATCTACTGGCTCTTAACGCCGAGCAAATCACAGACTCCACCCAAAAACAAATATTGTTTGATCTGGAGGTAACAGAATGAGAAATTCAATCAAAAAAGCAATAGGTGAAACTGTTCAGGATTTTATCGATTCTGGCTTAAAGACTTCTTTTACTGAAAAAGAACTTAATTCTCTCGGAGTTACAATTCCTGAGGTCCAACTCACAACCAGTCAGATTAAAGAAATCAGAGAAAATCTTAGTTTGAGCCAAACGGTATTTGCCAAATTGTTAAATGTAAGTCCATCTTCAATACGGCAATGGGAGCAAGGAAAAAGACATCCAACTGGTGCCACACAAGTCCTTCTTGATTTATTAAAAAGGTCTCCGCATATCCTCGATTACAGGATCAGTTTGTAAAAAAACAATTAAAACAAAGACATAATCGGGTAGCCGGGGGTTTTTCTCCCCCAGCCCCCTCCTCACAACACCCTGCGTGCAGCTCTACCCCAAGGGCAC
>DQIO01000308.1 GCA_020793555.1 Methanosarcinaceae archaeon
GTCAATTGCTGTGACTTTCTTTTTAGCATCAGCACCCGCATGTACGTATAATTTGCCCGCGGGTGTTCTTAAGTCGGTGCGCTGACGGCACTGTGTAGAAACCGATCGGTGATTTTGGAGTCTAATTTCATATGACCTATGCCCCTCATAATCTACACTTGAAAGTTGACTCGACACTAGTGAAACAGGCGCTTTTATTGATACCGGAATACAGGTAATTGATGCTTATTCAAAATCCGGTTTCAATGATGAGATTGAGTTGAGTGTTGGGAATCGGAGTCGGGTTGTTGTTATGTAAGAAATTTCCACAAATGGATGTGGTGTGGAGTTTTTCCACTACCACTTACTATAAGTTTCCTCTTGGAACTCCTTTTTCATGACATATAAAGCAGCTTTCAACTTCTAATTCATGATGGTTTTCTACACCTTCATCATTAACATCGTGGCAACCTGATACCATACAATCGAGTTTCCTATCTGCGTTTTCTACATGACAAACTGAGCAACTTTCAGAGCCATTATGCGAATCCTCATGATCTGTATTCCTAAGAACTTTTACATCATTATGACAAACTCTGCAATCAGTCTCCTCTAATAAATACATGTCTAATATTGGTGCAGCCAATGCAGTGGAAACCAAAATTGTGGTTATTGCTAAAAGAAATACGGGTAAGATCTTCATTTTATTTACCTCCTTTACGAGTTCAATGAATACTGCCAAGTATACAAGTATACAATATTACAAATAATACACAATTAATAAGACTCGGTTTCACAGAACCCACTTAACATTAGCATTAAATAGACTACTTAAATAACTTGCCATTTTTCATCGGTTGAGATCTTTTATTGACTTATTGTTAGTGTTTTTGGATAAAATAGTCCACCACATTTAGCAAGTCAAAAGTTGAGACGGTACACCCAAACGAAGATTTAGCTGCATGGTATAGTTATTAAGTTAAATTTCCTAACCATGATTAGTACTAATTTGGATTAGTATTGAATGGCCCTTTGTATTTTGCGAATATTGACCTTATAGGATGTTTGCGCTGTGTTTTCATTAACATTTGCTCAACTAAAACAAAAAACAATAAAAACGGTGACAGTGGACGCATAAGAATTACCTTCTGGGGCGACCACGCACCTCTTGTGGATGAGCTTGACATCGATACCGGAATGCAGTTAATAGATGCCTATTCAAAATCCGGTTTCAATGATGAGATCGAGCTTAGTGTTGGAAATAAGAGTCGGGTTGTTGTTTTGTAAGTATGTTGGCTTTGATGACATTATTTCTTTATTTTTTCCAGATGGGTCCGAATTTTATCATATATGTATTTCTTATAATTGTCAGGATTTGTGATATTGTATAGGGCAATGCCCTCAATGTACCAGGCAACTTCATTTACCAGATTTTTTTCTTCAAGCTCATCCACCAGGAACCTCAATTTACTGAAATCATCAATGGCTTGCCTCCAATCTCCGCCACTTTCAATGTCATAAAGTTTACCTTCTTTTAAAAGTTCCACTTTTTTTAGTGTAAAAGCATATGTTTGAAACCATTGGACATCATCCTTCGAAAGCTTTTCCAGGCCAGGCATTCCTACATGAGATTTTTTCAACAATTCTACAAATAATGTCAGATCAGATGATGTAAGAACATTGCTATCAATCCTGCTAATTAAACGTGTAATCTCATCCATTATCGTACCTCCAAATCAATTTCAAAGTGATTTTCTATCTTTTTGACACTTACCAGTATCCAAAAATATCAGTAATTTTCACTCCATTTAAATCATATACTTCACTAATATTAAACTTTTTCATACAATCAGTATCTTCCGACTGAAACAAAATACTCGAAAATCTCCATTTTATGACAAAACAACGAAAAAACAAAAACAATTGAAATTCTCATCCATCTGCGCCGGAATGCCTCGAATTTTCCAATCCGAGGTGTGTGACTTCGGGAGACTGACATGGGGCACGCTGAAATCAGTTTGAGTCGGATAGGCAAAAGGGTTTTTTGGGTGGGTCCCAGTCCATCTAAAAAGGAATGTTTAAAAGGATGAAAAGAATTATTAGCAACATTCCTCATTAAAACCAGATAGTGACTATCATGAGAACAATAGACTGGAACAATGAATCCAAGACCGTTATAATGGTCGATCAGACCCTACTTCCAAATGAATACAAGATCATCGAATGCAAAACACTCAGCACCTTGTGCGAAGCGATCAAATCCCTGCGCGTCCGTGGTGCACCCGCACTTGGTGCTGCAGGAGGGTTTGGAATAGCGCTTGCTGCCACGTTGAGCAGTGCAAACACAATGGATGCACTGATCAAAGATCTGGAAGTCGCTGCAACGACCATTAAAGATACACGTCCGACAGCGGTGAATCTTGCATGGGGCGTGGATAGAATTATGCGCGCAGTTTCGGATGCCTATGATGTTGATGGCATCCGTGATGTAACGATCGCAGAAGCTATGAGAATCGCTGATGAAGATGTTGCCATCAACAAAAAACTGGGCGAAAACGGCGCGAAACTGCTGGATGACGGCGATACCGTGATGACACACTGCAATGCAGGCAAAATGGCATGTGTGGACTGGGGCACTGCACTTGGAGTGATACGCTCGGCTGTTGAGGCAGGAAAGGATATCAATGTCATAGCATGTGAGACGCGACCTCTAAATCAGGGTGGAAGAATTACGACATGGGAGCTCATGCAGGACAATATTCCTGTTAAACTCATCACGGATTCGATGTCAGGACATGTGATGCGAAAAGGAATGGTGGATAAGGTAATTGTTGGCGCGGATAGGATCACTGAGGATGCAGTGTTCAACAAGATCGGGACATACACACATTCTGTTATTGCTAGGGAGCATGAGGTTCCGTTCTATGTGGCTGCACCCGTATCTTCTTTTGATTTTGACGGATGGGAGGACAGTGTAGAAATAGAACTACGTGATCCAGATGAACTGCGTTTCTTTGGAAAAGAGCAAATTGCACCAATAAACGTTGAGGTGTACAATCCGGCTTTTGATGCGACACCAATGGAGAATATCAGTGCAATAATTACAGAGCGAGGGATTTTTGAGCCGCCTTTTTTGATTGATGAAGTGAAAATGTAAACATTACAATCAAGGTAACAATAAATATCTATAGCATCAATAAACCGTTGGATTGCATCTCAAGGTTTTCCAAACTATTCTCAATAATAGTTAAAATCTCAGAATCGTCATGCTTGAATCTAATAATTCTTCCACGTCGTTCAGAATAGAACCATAGAAATTCAAATCTTGACCTACCTTCTTATTTCCATGTGTTCTCCTCTGATTGGTTTTGACTTTTCTAAAAAACCCTTCTGAAATGTTGTTTGTCCGTTGCGGCACTGTCCCATTTTCCAGTTATTTTTAAGACGCTGATTCACGCAGATTTACGCTGATTTAAGGTTGCATCTGCGTTAATCAGCGTAAATCTGCGTCTAATATAATTGTTGAAATCACTGGATTTTGGAATTGTGCCGTCCGTTGCATCTTGATATCTTTAGATGGATCACTCGGATCGATTTCGAAATTTGTCACAAACAGCTCTTCCCAATACTTTTCTATATGTTCAAGGACAATCTTAATCTCACGAGTTCCCGCAACAGGGTTTTGCAACAGTTTATATAATTTCTTTTTAAAGCGCTCAAGATTAGACCTCATCTCAAAGACTTCAGAATCAGAATCACATTCTAAACCCTCACTTAAAGGGACAGACTTCGATTCGATCCTCAAAACTTCGCGTAATTCAAGAAACAATTCCCGACCATATTTCATCCCGTCATACTCGGATTTTATTTTCAGGTTATCTGCATCCTCTAAAATGCTATTCAGTTCAAATAAAGGCTTATAAACACGTTTCAATTCAGCCATCAGCATGGCAAGCTTATCGACCATAGTTTTGGCAATAACACATCTTTCATACAATGAAACATACGGCATATCGAAGGGAAAACCCAATCCATCGCCTTCCTTGGGATAATTGATAATCCAGGTAACAATAGCATAAAGCATAACGGTTTTGTTGGTTCTAAGTTATATGAGTTCGCAATTTACAAGCGATTCAAAGGTTACGTTGACATCATAACTCATTTCATTAATTTCAACAATCAGCTGCTCCAAAAGTCTATTAAGACGTGTTCTTATTTTCTTAGCAATGAGACCTTTTCTAATCAAACCATATTGTTCTGAAAGAATATCCTTTCCCACATCTCTTACAAAATGCTGATGGCAAATCGTGTCCATAACATCTGGAAATACAATCGAAACCGCTTTTTCCATCCCCTTCCCCATATCTCTTTTTATTACAAGAGGCTCACCATATTGGTTTTTAATTTCTTGCAGTGAAGGTACGATTTGTTTTGCCTCTTCACTTTTTATTTTTCGAGAGGAAAGTACCCAGCTGTTTACACTATCGATTCCAACAAAGACACTGTCGCTGTCTTCTTCCACTGTTGCATCGATATGTAATATGTAACCGCCTCTCCCCTCAATCACAGATCGGATCTCCAGATAAGCTAATTCATGAACACATTTTGTATAAATCAAAAAGCGATCGGAGAGATTGGTTATATTACCATCGGAGATATGCAATCCATATTTAATTCGAAGTTCTTCCTGTATTTCGAATTTCTGTTTATTGTGGAAAAATCTGGATATACCGATGAAGACAATCACATCATATGCAAAATTCGAATATGGTGGAACTAATTGGTTTAATTCATCAGAATCATATTTTATGATTATTTCTCCATCATACTTATGATCTGAGCAGAACAAGATTGTTTCCCGGGAAGTAAATTCGCCGTAGCGTAACGATTTAACAGTGGTTTTTTGTGTTTTTAGCACTTTAAGTTCAGTACCGCATCCGTCTACAGGACAATTTTGATATGTAGTAAAAATGATCATTCAAGTCTTAATCTCAAAGTGAAATTATATATCACATCAAAAATCCAAACCTTTTATTAACCCTAAAATCCATTACACCACAAATACACGAATGAGGACAAACAATGATCGATAGGAAACAAATTCAGGACATCGTTAACGATTATGATACAGAAAAATTGAAGATCGGGATGGTTGCATCGCATTCTGCTCTGGATGTATGTGACGGTGCGGTTGAAGAGGGATTTGACACATTTGCGATATGCCAGACAGGGCGTGAGAAGACATATACAGATTACTTCAAATCACAGAGGGATGCATCAGGCAATGTCGTTCGCGGGATCGTTGATGAGACTGTTGTATACAATAAATTCAATGAGATACTTCTCCCGCAGAACCAAAAAAAAATGGTCGATGACAATGTTATGTTCATCCCGAACCGTTCATTCACATCATACTGTGGCATCGATGAGATCGAGAACGATTTTGCAGTGCCTATGGTCGGAAGCCGTAACATGCTCAGAAGTGAAGAGCGAGGGATGGAGCGCGACTATTACTGGATCCTGGAAAAAGCAGGACTGCCATTCCCTGAGCGAATCAATGACCCCCAAGACATTGATGAGCTTGTAATGGTTAAACTGCCTCATGCTGTCAAAACACTTGAACGAGGTTTCTTCACAGCCGGCACTTATGCAGAATATGTCGAGAAATCCGAGGCACTGCTCCGCCAGGGTGTCATTACTAAAGAGGGACTCGCAGAAGCAAGGATCGAGAGATACATCATTGGTCCTGTGTTCAACTTTGATATGTTCTACTCCCCGATCGAGACCGAGATGAACAAACTTGAGATACTCGGAATTGACTGGAGATTCGAGACAAGTCTTGACGGTCATGTCCGCCTGCCTGCACCACAGCAGATAAATCTTGCCGAGCACCAGCTAACACCTGAATACACCGTATGCGGTCACAACTCCGCAACGCTTCGGGAATCATTGCTTGAAGAAGTGTTCAAACTGTCAGAACAGTACGTTGAAGCCTCAAAGGAATATTATGACCCGGGCGTGATCGGACCATTCTGTCTCCAGACATGCGTTGACAAGGACCTCAACTTCTACATCTACGATGTCGCACCAAGGGTTGGCGGTGGAACCAATGTCCACATGTCTGTCGGGCACCCATACGGTAACACCATATGGCGTAAACCAATGAGCACAGGTCGGCGTGTTGCTTTAGAGGTCAGGCGGGCTGTTGAGATGGGACAGTTGGATAAAATCGTGACATAAATTAAAATTATCTTTGTAGGTGCTATAAATGAAAAGCCCTATGGCTTTTCACTTATTTTTTGTCAAATTCGTTCAATTCTTTGCCCAAAAAGTATCCCAATATGGATCGGATGCCAACTATTGCGCCAAGAAAAATTAACTCTTCATGGGTTGGGGTAACAATTGACTTTAAAATGTCACCGGCAATCAAAAAGTCCAGAACGAATATGATCTTGTGTGTGAAATCTCTTCGAATTTCATGATAATCAGAATGTGCAGACCTCTTGAATTCTGCCATTAGAGTTTTTATCGTTGCTATGGCTCCTCCATACATTATAATCGTTGGGAGACTTTTTATTTTTTTCTGCTCTATGGAAATATTGACTAAATCGTATACAAATTCCCTGAATTATTAATATATCACTCACAACAGTTGAACTTCACACACTAAACACCCAAAAACTCATCTAAAATATGTAATATTATGATAGTTACCACTACATACCTCTAACTCTAAACTATTTTGTAGTATTATCCATAATTTTTTTGCGCTCGGTCTAATGGAGAATGACCTTTCCATTTACCCGTATTAAACCTTCTTTTATTCATAAATGAAAATTGATTATAACAAAAATTCGCTAGTCCGCTTTTTGTTTTAAACGATCGTGCCTGATAAACAAAGGCATCCATCATGGAAAATAACTGCTCCATTACATTATTTGTTTCGGGTGTAAAGCCAGCTTCTAGTAATTTCCGGTTTGTTATATAAATATCTTTGACGTACTTAATCACTTTTTTTGATGCTTTCGATATAATTCCATCTGAACTCATCTTAATGATTTGTTTGTAGTTTATCGACAAGTGAATAACTGACTCCGAGCATATCAAATCCCTTGCAATTTTACCGATTTGACGATCATAATCAGGAATATCCTCAATATTCTTTAACTCTTCAAAGTACTTCCTGGTGACATTTTTCAATTGATGAAATACACAAAAAGAATGAGATGCATTTGGAAAAACAGACATCACCGAGCCAATAATTGCTGAATCTTCATCCGAAACTATTTTTAAAATATTATCCTCATGAATTCGATTTTTGATTTTCCAATAATGGTACTTGGAAAGGCTCAACAGTAAGGATAATTTTTCTCATTGATTTTGTTCAACTAGAATGAATGAAATATCGATTTTTTGTTAAATTCTAATGAATAAAAAATAGTCATTTTGTTCATTAGAAATGAACAAATATAAATATGAACACGTAATGATAATAATCATGATCTCAAAAGAAATGCTAAAATTGGTTCTTGTAGAACAAAGAGAGTCCTTATTGCAAAAACCAATCGGTATAAAACGAGAGGTTTTAGATCATATAATATCCAAAATAAAATTGCCTCACATTATAGTCTTAACAGGAATAAGGCGTTGTGGAAAATCAACACTTTTAAGGCAAATAATCGATGATGTGTACAATAATGACGATTTTTATTATATAAATTTTGAAGATGAACGGTTATTCAATTTCAATGCAAAAGATTTCAATCAGATTTATGAAGCTCTCATCGAATTGTTCGGTGATAAAAAAACATTTTTCATTGATGAAATACAGAACGTATCAAATTTTGAAAATTTTGTGCGGCGTTTTTATGATAATGGGTATAAATTTTACATAACTGGTTCAAATGCAAAACTTTTGAGTAAAGAGATTGGAACAAAACTTACAGGAAGACATTTGGATATTATAGTAAAACCATTCTCTTTCAAAGAATTCATGACATTTAAAGGCATGCAATTTGATAAAAATATGATATATAAAACGGAATCAAGAGCTGAAATAAAATCTTTATTTCAAGAGTACTTGTTTGGTGGAAGTATGCCCGAATATGCAATGTATAAAGACAAAGAACTTCTCATGCAAATTTATGAAGATGTGATTATAAAAGATATTGTTGTGAGATATAATATTGAAAACATTATTCGTCTAAAAGAACTATACCAATATACTATTACTAATTTTTCAAACAAATTTAGTTTTAATTCCCTTAAAAAGATAATTGATTTTGGTAGTGTGAACACAATTAAATTGCATCTTGGATATCTTTGTGAAACGCATCTTGCAAAAATGATAACTAAATTCGATTATAGCATAAAAAAACAACTAATTAATGAAAAAAAAATTTATGTGATTGATAATGGATTCATATCTGCAATATCTACAAGAATTACAAAAGATAAAGGTTGGCTTCTTGAGAATATTGTATTTAATCGCTTGACAGATGACTTCGAAATATTTTATCATTCCGGAAAAAGTGAATGTGATTTTATACTTGTGGAACGAAACAAAATTAAAACTGCGATGCAAGTGACATGGGAGCTTGATGAAACTAACAGGGATCGAGAGATTAATGGTCTTGTGGAAGCTATGCAAACGTATGATTTAAAATCCGGACTTTTATTAACCTATGACCAGGAAGAAGAGATTATAATTAATCTAAAAAAGATACACATTCAACCTATTTGGAAATGGTTACTTGAATAAGGTTTAGAAATTTTTTATTATTTTCCGGTCACATATATCAAATAGTTATGTTAACTGCGGATACACTCACTTCCTACGGAGTTGATTGTATCTGCGGTTCGTTAAAATTCAAATGACTGGAATAAATTTTTAAGTCTCTGAACCATTCCTTAAAATAATAAAAAATCTCAAAACATTTCTAACTACAATTATATAGTAGATTTGCATTACTGGATGCAAACGAAAATGTAATTCGGATGAGCATAACAAAAGTAATAGTAACATCATTTCAACATTAAACCTATAACATGAAATAATCTTAAAATTGGGAGAATAATTATGGATTTGGAAGACACATTATTAATGATGCCCGGTCCTGTGCCAGTGGCGCCCCGAACACTGCGGGCGATGGCAAAACCGATGATAAACCACAGGGGTGCGGCTTTTTCTGAAATGTATGATGACTGCCGTGAGATCCTTGCAGATGTGTTCAACACACGAAACGATATCTTTGTTGTGAGCGGTTCGGGCAGTGCATCAATGGAAGCAGCTATTGGCTGTACCATAAATAAAGATGACAAGGTCGTTGCGATCGAGAACGGGAAGTTCGGAGAGCGGTTTAAGGACATTGTCGGTCGATATGGAAACGTTGTGCCACTAGAATTTGAATGGGGCGCGGGTATTGATCTTGGAGTTGTCGAGGAGAAACTCTCTGAAGGTGCAAAAGCCATCACAATGGTGCACAATGAAACCTCGGCTGGTATCATGAATCCTGCAAAAGAGGTTGGAAAACTTGCAAAGAAATATGATGCACTGTTCATAATGGACGGTGTCACATCAATTGGCGGAGATGTTGTCAAGGTCGATGAATGGGGTGTTGACATTGCGATTGTGGGTTCCCAGAAATGTATCGCAGCACCACCCGGACTTTCGATGATATCGGTTAGTGAACGTGCGTTTGAAGTAATGGATGATGTTGACCAGATGCCATACTATCTTGACCTTAAAGCGTACAAGAAAAGTGCTGACAAGGAAAGCACACAGACGCCTTATACACCTGCAGTCCCATTGTTCTTTGCATTGCAGGATGCACTAAACATAGTGAAAGAAGAGGGAATGGATGCAAGGATCAAACGCCACAGAACAGGTGCAGAATCGATCCGTGCAGCAACCGCTGCTATGGGAATCGATATGCTGCCATTATTGAACGAATACAGCAGTTATTCAAATACCGTTTCCGCAATGAAGGCACCCGAAGGTGTCAGTGGCAATGACATAAAGAAAGACATGCTTGAACGCGGAATCGTGATTGCGGGCGGTCAGGCAAGACTAAGCGGAAAGATATTCAGGATTGGAAGCATGGGTAACTTTACACCACGTGATATACTTATCACAATTCAGGAACTTGAGACTGTTCTTCAAAAACGTGGTGTTGTTTCAGATTATGGTGCAGGAATCCAGGCAGCTACTAATGTTTTGGATAAACTTCTGTGAGTACTAATAAGTAGTAATTTAGAGTTAATATGCCAACGATTGGAATTGTGGATACAACGTTCGCACGTTTTGATATGGGACGTGTGGCAATCGATGAGATACAGCAGAATGTATCTGTCAAGATTAGGCGCGCCACCGTGCCCGGTATCAAGGACCTTCCTGTTGCATCCAAAAAACTTATCGAAGAAGAGGGATGCGATATTGTGATAGCGCTTGGCATGCCGGGTGCACAGGAAAAGGATAAGGTCTGTGCGCATGAAGCCTCAATGGGACTGATCACGGCACAACTTATGACAAATACACATATCATTGAAGTGTTTGTTCACGAGGACGAGGCGAAAGATGAGCGCGAACTTGCATTCTTAATGGAAAGCAGGGCACGCGAGCATGCTTTGAACACAATTCAACTTTTGTTCAAGCCCGAACAGTTGACAAAACTTGCAGGAACAGGGCAAAGGCAGGGATTTGAGGACGTTGGTCAGGTTCGAATGTGAATTTCAAAAATTGGACCGAACATCATCTTAAAATACTTTCATATAAGTAATACATAAAGAGCACTTAAGTCTATAATAAAATGGAGATAATACATGACGATTAATTTAGGATTTGTTGTGGCTGAATTCAACAGAGATCTGACATACCAGATGGAACTTCTCGCGATTGAACATGCGAAATTTTTAGGAGCGGAGGTCAAAGAGACAATTCTTGTTCCAGGTGTTTTCGATATGCCACTTGCGATTAAGAAACTGTGCGAACAGGATAATATCGACGCGGTCATCACGATTGGAATCGTGATAGAAGGTGCAACAAAACACGATGAGATAGTTGTACAACAGGCTTCACGAAAGATCATGGATCTTGCACTTGAGTATGAGAAACCTGTAACACTCGGAATTGCAGGACCCGGCATGACCCGAATGGAAGCACACCAGCGTGTTGATTATGCAAAGCGTGCTGTTGAGGCGGCGGTCAAAATGGTTCAGCGCCTTTGAACTGATACTATTTGGCTAAATGTAAATAATTAAATAAATAAAAAACCAATAAAGTTGATAATAATGGCATCATCAAGACTAGAGCGTGTGGAAGAATCGGCAACGATCAAGATCTCAAATATTGCAAATAAACTGAAACAAGATGGCGCTGACGTGATTAGTTTCAGTCTCGGCGAACCTGATTTTGACACACCCAAACATATATGCGATGCAGCAGCAAACGCAATGTATCGTGGAGAAACACACTATGCCCCATCTGCCGGCATTCCTGAACTTAGGACCGCCATTGCCGATAAATTGCGCACAGAGAACAAACTGGATGCTGATGAATCGAATGTTCTGGTCACCCCGGGTGCCAAGCAGGCAATATTCGAGATCATGATGTCGGTCCTTGATGATGGCGATGAAGCAATACTCTTCGACCCTGCATGGGTATCTTATGACCCGTGCATCAAATTCGCAGGCGCAGATAGCGTGTGGGTGCCAACTGATCCTGATAATGGTTTTGCTCCGCGTGATATTTCAGAGAGCATTACAGACAAGACACGTCTGATCGTTGTAAACAGCCCGTCCAATCCTACCGGCGGAGTGTTTGGAAAAGACATCCAAAAGCAGATCGCAGACCTTGCTATAGACCATGACCTGCTTGTACTTTCCGACGAGATATACGAAAAAATAGTATATGACACAGAACACTTTAGTATCGGCGCGATGGATGGCATGCATGAGCGCACGATTACTGTGAACGGTTTTTCAAAAGCGTATGCAATGACTGGCTGGCGTCTTGGTTATGTGACCGCAGCACCCGATATTTTCAATGGTTTGTTAAAGATCCATTCACATTCTGTAAGTAGTGCAACAACTTTTGCGCAGTACGGCGGAGTTGCAGCACTTACAGGTCCACAGGAACCTGTTGAAGAGATGGTGAAGGAGTTTAAGGTCAGGCGTGATATCCTGATCGATGGTTTGAACTCATTCGGTATTAAATGTAAAAAGCCTGAAGGCGCATTCTATGCATTTGCCGATGTAAGCGAATACGGAAACGGTGACAAAGTTACCGAAAAACTACTTGCAGATGCGCATGTTGCTGTCACACCTGGTTCTGCTTTCGGCCCAAGCGGCAAGGACTTCATCAGGATATCTTATGCTACATCACAGGAGAGAATCCGAGAGGCGCTTGATAGGGTAGAAAACGCGCTGATGTGAAACACCATTGTCTTTTTTGTGAGATGTTTCCCGGAATTGATCCTCACAAAAGCCTTTTATAACCCTTGTCAGGCAGCAGTTTACAATTATGTGGTCGTTTTATCTTAATTCTAATACCCCACAGTTCTGCTGTGGGGAGGTTCATTTATCTTAATGAAGCAAAAGTCGTTCACTGCGGGTGAAACTTGTCCATGTAATTAACATAAGCCCGAATATATTCCGCATGCGGCCATATGAGCGGTATTGTAACATATGCTAATCCATACTTCCATTTTGGATGATTGCGAGTGTTCTCGATCATCGTCATCTTGCTGTCCCTGAGTATCTTTGCGTTGGTATAATCCTCCAGCCACAGCTCGAATCTTTCTATTGTTGAAATATGTTCCGGCAACTGGTAATTGTGTGCCATTTCAACCACCCAGCCAAGATACATCTCTGCCATATCCTTATTATCAACTGCAGTGTAATGATTTGCAAGCTGGCACGTAAAGTGACACCATGGACCATATCCACCATTGTTCCGACCCCAAAGTTCCGGATAACGGTTCAGTCCCCCAATCTCCTTATCCCAGAGTTGTTCATGGATCCTTTTGACAGTAGATATGTTCTTTATATCATATTCAGCTATCAATTCAAAATACGCAGGAGAATATTCCACAACATCAACATCAATCACAGAAGAGGCGAAAGCATCGTATCCTATCGGATTGCTTTTCTTATCCTTTACTCGAATACACTTGATAAAAGACCGTCTTCTCGGACTGTACATGCGCGTCAAAATCGCATTTTTTATCGTTTCAGCTTCAGATTCCCATTTTGATACATCTTTGTCAATCGCTTGCCCCATCTTTACAGCAGCAAAAATTCCGGCACAACATGCACAATTCGCATATATCTCGAATCCATGTTCGTATGCAGGATACTCATGGATGCTGTTAATAGTATGTATAAGGTCAACCTCTTCATTCTTGTTCATCAATATGAACTCAACAGTTTTTTCGATCGTGTCCCAATATTCCAGCACAAACTTCCTATCAGCCATCTCTTCAAAAAATATGCCACCTGTAGCCTCGAAATACTTACCAAGCGCAAAAAGGATCAAACCATTTCCATCGATCTGCAAATCCTTGTAACTGGCATCATTCCCATCAACATCATACCTCTGTGAGAACTCACCTGAAGGTTTTTGGGATTTGAGCATGAATTCCAATCCTTTCTTAGCCTCGTCCATAAGTCCACTTGCAATCGCACCTAGTATGTCGATCGAATGGTCTCTTGGATAAATAAAAGGATACCTTGTACCTGGTGGACTTGCATAGTATCCACCTTTTTCATGCTGATTGCTTTTAAGTATTTGAATACTGTTTTCATAAAGTTTGAGAGCTTCTATTTGATTCAAATAACTCACTCCGTTTTGGATTCTTGTATTTTAAATACACAGATTGATTTTTCTAACACCTTGTCAACATCATCCCTTGACATGCCTGCTTTTTCTATAGCTTTGTCATTGTATGCAACCATCGATGAAAGCGGTGATTTACATCCCAGGTGCAGCATTGTGTTACCTGCCATCTCAGCCCGGTGTTTTCTGTAACTATTGTGAAATATGCAGAATATATTCGATATTGCCGGGAATTCCCAACCTCTGTCTGATTGTTCCCTTCTTTTATTAGTGGACTTAATGATATCCATGAATTGAGATGGACGTTCTCCATCGATTTCCACAAACTCTACCAATTCGTTTGCAAATGGACAGATTGGCATGTAGTTGATACCATCTTCTCTGGCACCTTCGAATCCGGGACCTTCCCTATCTCCCAATTTTTTACCTATTGCCCTAATCCATTTGTCTGTTTCTTCAGGACCGATCATGTCCACAAGTTTCACGATTCCCATCAAAAATGCTTTTGGCATCATACTGCTAAGTCTTATCATTTTATTGCCCCATATTTCAATTGATTTTAGCGATTGTGAATGAATACGCTTAAAACTATATCTCAAACAAATTGTCTGTTTAAGTTGTTAATTTAGTTAATTGGTTACTAACTAGTTTTAGGACGAAAGTATATCAAGTATTGCAAGGTTCCAGCCAACAGGTCCGATCCCCTTGACTTTGTTTATACTGGCGTCGGTTATAGATGCATCATGCTGACTGCCCGGCTTTTGGACAAGTAATGGGATGTCCACAGCCTGCAGCATCGGAAGATCGTTTTGACTGTCTCCAAGTCCGATCGTTGTGACCTCATCAGCAGCAAACTGCCGCCGGTATATCTCAGACAGGATCGTTACAGCCTTGCCTTTATCGTTGTCACCGATTATGTGCCAATACCTGCCACCGCGTGTGTGGTTCAAACCATGAGACTTTATAATTTCGATCAAGCGATCCGCAGCCTCCGGCGTATCTCCATCCTCACTTAACCTGAATGCTTCGTCATATTCCCGCATCCTGGCAAGTTTTGCGGACTCTATGTCAAGACCGGTGTCTTTGCTGACACCTGCATCATCCAGATCCCCAAATCCGATTATCTCAAAATCAACAGACGCCCGGATATCTTCAAGAGTTTTCCTCAATATATTATAATCAGTACCAAGTTCAATGACATTGTAGTTTGACATCTCTTTGGTATAATCATATCTTACATCAAAATAGTTGCGTGGAATGAATATCGCACCCCCGTTCTCTGATATAAACGGATGTGCCAGGTCAAGTTCTTGTACATATACCTCTAACTCTGCCCGTGTTTTACTGGTACAGAATATAAGCGGAATGTCCTGCTCCTTCAGTGCATCAAGCGCAGGTTTTGCGGCTTCATAGGAATATGTATTATGGTCGATCAATGTCCCGTCCATGTCTGTGAATACAATATATTTCATGTTATCCATGTCCCTCTTTCTCTGGTATTTTTTACATTAGTTTTCCGTAATGTCTTTTTTGTAGACAATTGTTCGATACGGGTAAGGTATTTCGATACCTTCAGCATCAAATCTTTTCTTTATGGATTCAATGAGTTCGCATCCTGTAATAAATGCAACTGAACGGTCAGACACCCAGAAAGTTAGGCGCAGGTTTACTGCAAAATCGCCGAGTTCTGTTACAACGACCCTCATCTCCTTGCCGCCAACAATTTCAGGATGATACCTGCGCACATCGTTAAGATGAAGAACATTTGCATGGTTTTTTGCTTCCTTGATCATGATGCTGCGTGCATGGTCAATGTCAGCATCATATCCAATTCCTATGTCGATTGGCCAGAGTATTGTAGGATCGCTGATTGACCAGTTGATTATTGCCTCGTCACTTATTATGTGATTTGGTATGATGAGTCTGCGATTATCCCATGTAGTGACTACGGTATGTCCAAGTGTTATGTCTGATACTGTTCCATATTCATCATGGATGGTTACAAGATCTCCTACCCCAAACGGTCGGAATGCTGCCAATGATATGCCGGAGATGATGTTAGAAAGACTGCTCTGTGCAGCCATACCTACAACAAGTCCCGCAAATCCGGCACTTGCAAAAATGGCAAACGATATATTTTCAAGAAACGGCACGCTGCTGATAACGATCAAGATGCCGGCAAGGTATACGAAAGCAACGACAATGCGTCTTAACAATCCATAAACCGTTTCATCAATGTTCATTTTTGAACTTAACAGTTTTAACTGGGCTTTGAGCAAACTGTCAACTATTTTTGCAACAATTATGGTGGCTATGATAATTACAAATATGAACAAGGCATTTGCGATGTTCAATGTAAACCACGAAAGCAAGGTATCCAGAATAGACATGTGCCACCTTTTTAGGTATTTTTATGAGTATATCATAATTGATGGTCATTCTAAATAATGTTAACTGAATTACAACGGCGGACTTGTGTGCCAGATTTGTGGGATGTGGTTGGCAATTTTTAAAATTGCATAGTATGTGCTGATGCATAAAAAATTAAAAAAAAGGAGAAAGGGAAAGAAAATTTCCCTCGAACACTTCTACTTAAATTATTAGTCTCTCTTTCGTCCAAAGATGAACATCAATCCAAGAATTGCTGCAACAGGCAAAGCAATTGTGGGAAATTCTGGGATACCTGATCCTGGACACCCATGACTGATCGTGAGAACAGGGGTAGTACCGAGGCCCCCTTCATAATTGACCACCGCACCACCGTTTAACAGGTTTAACAGGCTTTGGCCGGAGATGTACGGAGTTATGAATTTGTATACACCGCCAGTATGTGTATCTACATAATATGTGTTGCCCGAAACTGTCATGTTTGGTGTTACGTTTTCATCCCCACTCAATGTGTTTCCGTTATCAGGAATGAAGTTCCACTGCATTTCGCCAGGTTGGCTGTCACTACAATTTATTTCATCTAGCTCTCCAGCGTTATCGGCGCCTTGACCCGTCCAATCCATCGTGCCTGCCATTGCCCCCGGCGTCATAACCGCTAATATAGCAACAAAAATAACAAAGTTTCTAATAGTTCTTCCTATTTTCATTTATTTACAACCCATGGTATATTTTATTCTTAATCATGCGCACCACCGCTTGTATATGTTCTTAATTTATATCCAAAGATGTAATTACTCATTACAATAAAAGCATAGAATTTCATTATATAATAATCTAATGGTGCGTCTTATACTATGAGAAATAATTACAAATTTAATCCTCTTTTTCACAACATCTATTTTTCGAAAAAAAGTATCTTGAAATAACAGATTTGCATGCCGGATTTTAGGATGTGAATAGCAATTATTCAATTTACATAGTGCCGCTGATGCCTAAGAAAATATAAAAGATAAAGGAGGGGGAAAATCCCCTGAATAATTAATAATTCTACTTAAATTATAAGTCTCTCTTTCGTCCAAAGATGAACATCAATCCAAGTATCGCCATAACAGGTAGGGCAATTGTGGGGAATTCTGGAATTTGAGGACCAGGACTACACTCAATTAATAATGGAATACCAATTTGAGATTCTCCAGTACCGGATGTTTTGACTCCATCACTCGTATCTACTTGTGTACGCACACATAAACGGTACGTTCCAGCAGAAAGAGGTGTTGAAGCTTCCCAACCAATGATTTTACCATTGTCTTCTATATAGTGCAAAGCAGGTGCAACATTGTTAGCACCAGTATTGCCATTCACAAGTGGAATCACATTATTCACAAGTACTGTATCATTAATGTCATCAGTTGCATTCACTTTAACAAATAGCTTATCACTTTCATCAATATTAATTTCGTGATTAATAGAATCATTCAATAACACCATTACATAAAGAATTCCATTGTTGCAATCATACCGAAGATATAATTTCGATAGCAAG
>DQIO01000065.1 GCA_020793555.1 Methanosarcinaceae archaeon
TATCAAGAACCATTTCTTCCCAGCAGTGACTGGTGGGCAAATCTCTTTGGCGGCCATTACCTCCAACCTGTAGGTGGCGAACACTATGACATCGAAGCACTTTACTTTGACGACGACGCACAATATGCATATATCGCCATCGTGACATCCATGGGTCCAAATGGCTACGAATACGGCATTAAAACCCATGGTAATGATAAAGGCATGATACGATACAGTCCGGACTGGTCACTACCACAGGCATCAGACGATTTCATCGTAAACGCACCTTCTGAATTTAAAACAAACACTGGTACACTAATGGGTACAGCCGAACTTGTCTACACTAACATAAATATTGATGAAACAGTAGATTTACCAATAGGCAATTTTGTAACATAATAAAATTTAAATCGTAATTATCATGCAATCCTAAGATGCTTCAGACAAAGTGAAGTGCCGTACGAGGTCATTTCACATCAAAGTCTTTTATCGTGATAAGTCGATGCAACTGCCTCAAACAATCCTAAATAATAGCCCCGCCTATTATCCTAACACCAAGGTAATCCTATATATAGGCCAGCCTATTATAGTATATACTTATGATAAGACCTTTCGTTTACGGCAAACCTGTAACTAAACCCTATTTTGTTGATCGTGAAAAGGAAACGGGGTTGATCCTTGATCAGATCAGAAACGTGAAACACGGTGCCAGTACGAATCTTGCTGTATCTGGACCAAGGCGCGTTGGGAAGACATCCATTATCAAAAATGTAATGATGGAGTTTGAAGACGATAAAGAGATCATCCCGATATTCATAGACTGCCTTTCAATGCCATCCATGCGGCGCCTGTCGAATGTCATAGCCGAAGGTGCAAAGGCATCCTACGTCGAAAAGACAGGTGATACAAAGTATGCCTGTAAAATAAACGATCTCATAAAAAAAAGCGTGGGAGAGATCATATCGAAAGTGGCTGAACTTGATGTTTCCATGTCATCGTATCTCTCGATCAAAATAAGTTTGCAGGAACCGGAAACAGATGAAGATGTGATCTTTGAGAACGCTTTGAACTATCTTGAACAGCTTGGAAAGAGCAAAAATATATATTTTGCAGTATTTCTCGATGAGTTCTCGGAAATAGCAGAAAAATGGGGTGACGAATTCATCAAACTTTTCAGGACGATTATTCAGCAGCAAACAAGGACTATGTACGTTTTATCAAGTTCTGCGATGACGTTTATGAACGATCTCGTATACAGTAGCCAGAGTCCATTTTACAGACAATTGAAACCGATATCGATCGGACCTCTTCCACAGGACGTTGCAAAAACCTATGTAACAGATCGGTTCAGCCTTGTCGGGTATTCGATCACTGATGAGGCACTAAAACTGATGCTACAGCTCACAAATTGCCTGCCGGATTACGTACAGCGCATAGGTGATATGCTGCTTGATATTTCCGAAGACATGGTAATTGAGGAGAGTCATGTAAACCAAGCCTATGAAGACGTTTTCATAACACTTGACCCGACCTTCAATTTACTTTTCACAAAACTGAGCGAGAATTCAACGAAGTATCCCGATATAGTTGTGGCATCTGCCAGATTTAGCAAACCGTCATTGATCGCTCATGATGCTGGTATACCTGTCACGTCATTGTACTACTATATGCCCTATCTGATCAATATCGGGATTATCGAAAGAGTGAAGAAAGGTCAGTACCGGCTCATTGATCCGATATTCAGGGATTGGGTAAGGAATAAGTTCAGGTTGGATTGAGGTTTGTATATTTTAGTTTGAAATTTAAAACAATATGACAACCAACCAATGCAGTTTCAGTCCATTCGAGAATCATTGCGGAAGAAAACTCTTTTTCACATCCTCGTGGGATATCACCTGTCCACCTTCAGCAGCTTTTAAAGCAGTTGCCAATTTCTTTTTGACGTATAACTCGTACATAATGTCATCCCATGTTGCATGATTTGGCATTTTGTTGATGAGATTTATTGCATATTCTTTAATGATGTACATGTTTTTACCTTGGTAAAACCCAATATGTACAATAATCACTTATATTTAGTGACACTGTTCCAAAATCCAGATATTCCAATGAATATGTATCAAAATTCACCGCCGAGAGCGCAGAGGGCCACAGAGTTGTTCATATTCGGATTCTCTGCGCTCTCAGCGTCCTCTGCGGTTATTTTATCCATAACCGATTGTCACAAAACATCTGAATATATCGTATATCTAACTAATGCAAAAAGTGCCGCATCCCAGTAAACACCAGTGAAACACCAAGTTTGTTCGCTGTCGCGATGACCTCATTATCCCTGATGGAACCACCCGGAGACACGATGTACCTGATGTTGCTCTCATCTGCGTGGATAATGCTGTCATCGAATGGGAAGAACGCATCGGATGCCATTACACATTCTGAGAACACCTTGTCGCAATATTCATCGAACGGCACGTCCGATTTCTCGCGCTCGTGGATTATTTTCAGGTTCTCGCGCGCTTTTGTGACTGCAAGTTTACGAATTGAATCAACACGGTTTGGTTGTCC
>DQIO01000064.1 GCA_020793555.1 Methanosarcinaceae archaeon
AGGGACTTACCTATGTATTGACCCTTTTTCCTAACCGATGTATTGACCCCTTCCAACTAACAATATACTGGAAGACAATTATGTAGGTTTCAACCTGTATTATTCAAATGACAATCTTGTTTACAACAACCTTTTCAACAATATGATTAACGTAGAGTCAGAAGAGAGCATGAACACCTGGAACACTACCCTGACCAACAGTACAAACATTGCAGGCAGTCTGTGGATTGGTGGGAATGTTTGGCCCATGCCTGATGGGACGGGGTTCAGTCAGGTATCTGACGATCGGGATCGTAATAATATTAGCGATTCGGCATATTATATTGAAAATGATGGAGTGGATGAGTTACCAATATCGGTGAGTCCGCATAAGTTCAGTATTATTTATTCTTTGAAGAGTCTGGTTGGTAAGGTTTTGAGTTGGTTTTGAAGTATCATAATTAGATCGTCCAATTCAAATTCAGTGACTCAGAAGATCATTTAATTGTGTACTTGTCATTTATTTTTTTGATCATATCCAATCGTTCCAGATTAGCAAGAGTCGGTAACAAGATCTCTTCGTCGCATCTGAATCTTTCGAGCAGATCGGTTAATGTCATAGGATTTGCATCTAATTCCCTACAGAGCGTATCCTCAAACCACTTGTCCATTTGTTCATGTGATATCATTGAAATGCGATCACTTATCGGGGTTTCAAGACCGTAGGAAGTCCTGAGTTTATCCAACTTATCATAAAGGTCGATCTCACAAATCATGTCACATCTTGATTGGCCAACACATTCATTTAAAATTGTCTCCCAGTCAAGTCCAGATCTTGCCAGCATCACCAGATCGTCTTCATCGTCATCCCGTTCTGTGACGCTTTTTAGAAGGAAAATGTCTTCTTTTGAAATGATCCGGACATTCAGTAATCCCGTTTCAACAAAAGGTTTAGCCCGTTTGATCATACCGGATGATAATCGGAGTTTTTTACAGACATATTCATGGAAAATATCCCACCTGAACCCGTCACGGTTTTCAAGTATCCGAGTTGCAGACATCATCTTATATTCCGGCATAAGCCTGCCACTCTGTATCTGATGGTATTCCACTCTCTTAAGGGCATTAACCAATTCCACAGCCTCTCTTTGAGTCGAGAACAGAACATCGATGTCCTTGGTGGCTGCTTTTAGTCCGTATTTAATCATGGCAGCGCCGCCGATAAGGTATAAATTGATCGGCATTGTCAAAGCATTGCCTACCTTTTCCAGTTCACCGGACACATACTCATCATCAAATCCTATTCTTGCCATCTAATGTTGTACTCCGTTGCTTTTTGTTTAATGTATGATGGTGAAGGCATGAATGTTTCTTCAGGCTGTTTCCATGTATCTAACATATCCAATATACTTCTTGAAATATCAGTAATATTATACTGATCTGAAATTGTAATAAATCGATTCTTGTCGATTTTTGCTTTTAAAATGTACAGGATAACATAAGTCAGGTTCCTTTTATTATGTGGATCGACAACAATTGCATGAACCGCAATTTCCTCATTTGATAGCGTTCTTGATGAATAGAAATAATGATTCTCAGTCAAAATAAGAGGAATAGTTCCCGACATTGCGCTTAGCCCGGTTGGTTTTATATTTTCTTGTAGTATATGTTTTGTAAACATAGAGTGCGAGTTAATTCGACTGGAGGGTGAATTTTTTTGTATGTTGTCTAAAGTAAAAAGAAACTCAAAACCATGAGATGTAATGAATCGTCCCTGTGGTGATATTTTACGTAGTTCAGAAATACAAAAGTAAGAACAATAATCTTTTACGAAATCCCTGATGTCCATTAAATCCTGTGGGAAGTCATATTTTTTGTTCCGGAAAATCAGCATAGCATAACTTTGAAACTTTTTTATATTACGGCGGAGTGTTGCTTCCGATAAATTACTTTCATCCAGCAAGCGTGCAAAGTCAGCCTTTCCAGTCGATATGATTGCCATGATCTGTATGCCGGACCCATGCATAAGTTCAGGAAGAGGCATATAATTCCGCATATGCAGAATATTTTTTAGTTTTACAGCATGTGGATTGTTTGTTAGTATAACATTCTTTGAAATACCATTAGTTGAGATATCCACAAACCCTTTTTGAGCCAATGATGCTACTATCCTTGAAATGTATCCTTTTGTAACACCAATGCGAATGGCAAGCTCACTCATAGTAGGGGAATCATCAATATGCGATATTGTTTGTAATTCAGATATTGTAAATTTGAAGTCCATTATCATCAAAATAGTAAATTAATATATATATAGTTTACTAATATGACATGTTTTATTGCTTGCACAGGATTGGAATTGGGATTGCAATGGTATAAGCAATATGGTTTGTTATATTCCAAATGATGGAGTGGATGATTTGCCTATATTTGTGGGTTCGCATAAGTTCAGTATTGTTTATTCGCTGAAGAGTTTTGTTGGTAAGGTTTTGAGTTTGTTTTGAAGTAAGATCATTTGGATTTTCATACAAT
>DQIO01000063.1 GCA_020793555.1 Methanosarcinaceae archaeon
ATCAAGTGAAGAAACTGAAGGCTTTAGGCGAAATTAGGACGGGCTGAATAGTTACCATTTGGTTTAAATTTCGTGATAAATTATCATACCTCCTTTTTAGTTCAATGATATTATCCTTGTATATTCTCGTCACATCATGATTAACAGACAGCATGTCCTTTTCAGAATATTTATTTGAAGTCAATGCAAACCCTTTATTTGCTTTTTCAACACTTTGTGCGAAATAAAAGATTGCTTGAGCATACAACTTATTTTCATATAGAATTTTAGTTGCTTTAAGATCTTTCTTAGCAATTTTTAAATATTCTTCTGCTAAATTCATATTATTGCCTTTTTTCTAAAATTTAAAAATATGGTATTCATAAATAATTATTTATTGTCTGATAAAAAGAGGCAATGATATATAAGCGTGAGCCAAGCGGGGTGAAAGCATTCACAAAAACAAATCACCTACATTAGTTCATCCTGTTATGCCTTTGAAAGAAAAAGAATAGCAAGGTCATGAGAATTCATACACTACTTTCCCTTCATGCAATGCTTCATACAGTACTGTTCCCGGCAAATCTCCCATTCCCAAACCTTCCCAACGCTAGTCACCAGCACATCAACAAAAATACGCATGGGGCGCAATACATCACGCAGTCGTACCATTTCAGCCCTTTGACTTTTCAACGAATGTTCTATCACTAAAAAATCAAGATCGCTGTCTTCGTTGGCTTCACCTCGGGCATAAGAGCCAAACAGGATCATTTTTTCCAGAGATGTCGCCTTCCTGAGACATTGTACAGCAGTCAGGATCGTTGAATCTGTCATCATACTTCAAATACAATCATGCACGATTAATTTTAAATGTTGTTGTTGATCGTACAAGACGTAAAAATCCGCAATATGCCTTTGAAACTGCGCATACACCAAAGCGCGCGCGTTCGTGTGCCGCCATGAAGTCAGATGGTTATGGGGCGCCCGTTCGTGTATTGCTTAAATCCTGCGTGATTCTCAATTGTCAAAGATATGGATCTCCCCGTACTGCCGGCAGTTTGCTTTAATAAAATTTCCACCAAACCAAACCGCCACATCAAAAACATTATTAAGCATCAATGATTACAAGCACTCATGCTTATACGCACAGGTGCTTACAAATGATCGACACACAAACACCGGTAACCGGAGATGAGTTTTTCAACCGCTCCGAAATACTTGAACGGCTGCTCAGTACCGGACGGAATTATGCACTCATCGGACTTCGAAAATCGGGTAAGACCTCGATACTTTATGAATTTGAAAAGCGATTGAAAAAGCCGGATACAATACCAGTACACATATATCTGTTATTCAGCGAGACCGAACGTTCTTTTTTGACCAAGTACGCTGCTGCTGTGCTGTACTCATATTTGGAGCAAAACTCCGGTAGTGGATCAGCAACCCTCGAACCACGTGAGAACCTCAATGATCTTATTGTGAAAACCATCGAACGTCTGCCTGCACTTGCATCTGACCTCATAGCAGTGCTAAATGAGCTGGACAAAAAGCCCGATATTGGTATCGCAAGTCGAATACTCGACCTGCCCTATCTGCTTAGCAAACACACAGGGAACACACTTATCATAATACTGGATGAATTCCAGGTGGTGCAGAATTTCAATATCGACATGATCGACCTACTCAGACAAAAGATACAAACACAACGCGGTGCCTATTATGTTGTTGCAGGTTCAGCCGTTGGAATGATGCAGGGAATACTTACCAGCAGTGCATCGCCGCTGTTTGGGCATTTCGAAATATTATCTGTCGGATCGTTCAATTATAACTGGAGCAGGTGTTTTATAACCACGCACTTAGACAAAAGCGAATTGGTAATTGGTGATAAATTATTGAATTTCTTGATAGCATCAAGTGGCGGTTTTCCATATTATCTTGCTGTACTCGTTGACCGCATAATAGAATACTGTCACACCGTTTCGATAAAACAGGTCAATCAAAAAGCAATAATCCATGCATTCGACAGGGAGCTGCTCAATACCAGCGGAAAGATATTTGTGTATTTTACAGACTCGCTTGAAAATACATTCCAGCGGAGAAACATAGGATTCCATATCGAGATTTTAAAATCCATAGCAATCGGCAGTACAAAACAGTCACAAATAGCCAAATACACAACAAAGACACCGCAGGAATTGTCACGCCCCCTGCGTTTTCTTGAACAGGCAGGTTTTGTGACCAGAAACGGAGTGGAATATTTCATCACGGACCCGATGCTTAAAACGTGGCTCTCAGCAGCATATCCTTTGCAGATGGAACTCTCTTTCATAAAAGATGGAAAGCGGCTGGATGCATTTGACAGGAAGATCGAGGAGATGATCAGCACATATCGAGGAGAACTTGGGAAAGGAAGTGAATCAAGAGTGGCACAGTCCCATAATTCAGTTACACAGTAAAAAAACAGTAATAATATCACATCGGATGCATATTTATATAAATTTAAAA
>DQIO01000062.1 GCA_020793555.1 Methanosarcinaceae archaeon
TAGATCGCATCAATCTCCGCATCCGTTGCCCGCTGGTCTCCGCTGCCTGTCCTGAAAAAAGTATTCTTTCTTGAATTGAAATAAACAGGTTTTTGCTCAGATGGAGGAACATAAAAAGCAAGAACGATCTTTCCATCAAGATTGTACTTTACACACTTGACCCTGATCTTTTGGTTGAACTTATCCCCTCTAAGAACAGTAGTAAAATTCTGCTCTATCTTTTCAGCATCATCAACACCACTTATCTTGAAGGTCTTGCCAATCTGACCAATTCCAAAAACAAGCCATCCACCATTTGTATTAGAAAATGCACTGACCGTTTCATAACTGTTTTTGGGAATAGAAGTCTTCGCTGCTTTCACCTCAAAATCTTCCCATTCAAGTTCTTCCAACCTGTCAAACAGTTCCTTCTGATCCATAATTTGAATTACTCCACCTTAAATGCATTATCAACAAAATAATCAATCTGCGCCTTCATTTATCCACCACTTCCCAATACCCGCCCCTAGCAGCACCGATGCGCCTGAGCAGACCTTTTTGTTTAAGCTTTCGGATGTTTTCTTTTATTTTTCTATCTGAAATGCCAACAATGCCGGCAAGCTCAAGTGCCGTAATATGTGGATTATTTGCCACGGATTTGAGAATATTTTGCTGATTTTCAGTGACCTTTTCAGTGACCTTTTCAGTGACCTTTTCAGTGACCTTTTCAGTGACCTTTTCACCAACTTTTTCTTCACCCATATCGAATCTATAAAAAACTACGACGAACCCACTCTTGAGTTTTTTAAACTCAACCTTCACATTATGTTCACCACATTCCTTGGCAATTCTCCTTATACCTGAACCCCACCGTTCTATATCTTTACACAAATACAAAGTATGTGCAATAAGAGGATTCCTTAAAATAGATCTTTCCTCACCTTCAATAAAATCAATCGGGTTGTACTCCTCTGGAAATTGTCCCGGATTATATATCTCAATCCGGTCTTTAAAAAACGCGATCTCATTCCCTTTAGGATTATTATAATCCCTATGGCATAAAGAATTGACAATTGCTTCAGTCACTGCCCTAACTGGCACTTCAGGTATCTCTCTTCTTTCACTGCCTACAAACTCCGCCCTCCAGTTCATGTGCTCTTTAATATACGACTCAGATTGTTCAAGTAAATTGAAAATATTCCCTTTGAACTGGTTAATATCCAAAAATGTAAGTTTATCCTTTCCAGCAAAAACTGCTGCCTGAACTTCAAACGAATTATTATCACAGAATAAGATCTCAGCAGCTTTTAATAGCCTACCTTCTTTCGCAATGCCTAATTTATTCAAAATTGAGTCAAGATCAGAAAAAGTAAAATTTATCCTGTTGGCTTTATTTGCCTTTGTTATAAAAATCTTAACCGCATCTTCGTTAACATCATTAAAACGTTTATTAGAAAAATCGCCTTCCCATGAAACCTTATTCTTTTTCATGAATAAATTTTCTAACCCCTTTGCACTTAGCTGCCTGTCATCATCTCCCACCCGCATATAAGCCCTGCCATATGCAAAATAAGGCATATCGTTTCCTTGAAATTCTACATGTACGCAGTCTTTACCATTCAAATTTACCGGATTGATTATCGGAAATATCTTCGGCTCTATACGATCGGAAATCGTCTTTGAAATGCTACGTATTGTTTGTTCACTAACATCTTGTCCAACAATAGTTCCATCATTATTTATTCCAAAATACACCTCCCCTTTTTGATGCTTGTTGAGAATAGCCACTATTGAGAAGATTGCTTCTTTTAGTTCCGAAGTTGACTTTTTCAACTCTAATGTTTCAGATTCTTTATGACCTTCCTTTTTATCGATCATTTTCAACAACACCAATTTAATAGCCCCATATCGGATCTAAACCTAAACCTAAACCTATACTTCAAAACCCAAACCTGCAAGATTTTTCTTAATCTCAGATTCCAATTCATCGCTTTTTTCAAACTGAACTTTCAACTGACTGGTAAGTGCACCCATTTTCTCAGCAAACGGAATACCATCGTCTTCCTCAGCTTCTGCGCCCACATAACGACCCGGGGTCAGTACAAAATCGTGCTTTCGAATCGCCGCCAAATTCGCCGAAAAACAAAAGCCTGCCTTATCATTCCCATCTGTCCATTCCCGTTGCCAATCATGGAACGTATCAACGATCTGTCCGGTATCTTCATCCTTAAAATCCCGCAGGACACGGTCTTTCATATAACCCAAATTGCGCGCATCGATAAACAGCACTTCACCACGCCGGTCTCGTTTACCATCCTTTGCACCCTTATCCCTGGTCAAAAACCAGATACAAGCGGGTATCTGGGTATTGGTGAACAGTTGTCCGGGTAGCGCCACCATGCACTCCACAATATCTTGCTCCACCAGGGTTTTACGTATCTCACCTTCGTTGTTCGTGTTGCTGCTCATAGAGCCGTTGGCCAATAACAGCGCCAT
>DQIO01000061.1 GCA_020793555.1 Methanosarcinaceae archaeon
CCGGAACCTATTGGATAACCTTCGGATAGATACTGATCATATTTCATATATTCTTTATGGTTTTTCAAGTAGGTTATTACTTTTAAAAATTTATCACTTTGAGTTTTTTTCCACTCTTTGCTCAACAGTTCTCTCTGTAACTCCATAATATATGAAGCGATCTTTCCTTGCAGTATGAGCAATAGCCTTTTATATACATATTTTTTGCTCTCAGCATTTCCTTCGTTATGCTTTATATGGGCAATAATCCAAATATATTCCAGAACATGAATAATGTCTAAAATAAGAACTTTGTTTTCTATGTCTTTAAAAACATCTTTAAACAAAGCCCATAAATACAACGCTCCATCCATTACACAAACCAATGGCTTATCGTTGAAGTTTTTATCTTTTACTTCTTCATGGATTTCTTCCATCACTTTTTTCTTGGTTTTCTCAACGCTGGCTATATATCTGATGTTTTGGGCTTTTACCGGTTTACCGGTTTTATTTTTATCTTCTTTTTTATCCGGATATACCAGGTTGGTAGCAACCTCTTTAGCAGTTCGGACATTAGCATTAACATCATATTTAACTCCCACCAACGCTTCTTTCTTCTTCTGTTTTTTTTCTCCTTTACCCTGTCTTGCTACGATTTTCGCTGCCTCTTTCTTGATCATCGGTACGCCTTTGCCATCAAAGCTAACTACAACATAATCTTCTTCGCTTTCCAGCTTTGGAAGGCTGTTTTTTAGATCATAATAATCCTCATAACGATCTGAGCTTTCACTGGAAATAGTTTCCGAAGCTGAAATCGAAAGTTTTACACCAAAAAACTTCTTTAAAAGTCCGGATGCATTTTCATAAGCTCCGTTAATATTTAACAAATTAGCGAATTCGGACAGAAAATATGAGTAACAACGCACCGGCAGATTTAATACAATATCTAAAGGCGCAAAACTTACATCGCCTATATGGTAAAGATAGCGAGTCACTTTCATCTTTCCAAAAATTGAAAAATATGACTTTACACTCGTTCTGCCTCTTTTAGCAATTCCTTGTGCGGTTTCTATCGTTTTGCCATAATTACCCTTATTTTGGATAAAAAAGAAGGCTACCAACATAAAGCGGGACACTTTCCGCCATTTTGTCCCTATAGCAATTCCACAATCAAGAGTAGGGGCGGGTTTAAACCCCGCCCCTACTGATTGAATTTAGAGGCTGTCCCGCTTTACGTTGGTAGCCCCTATCTATCAATAAACTTCAGGCAGTAAACTTCAGAAACATGGACAAAATAACTTCCTCAGACAGCCGCACAGATTTGGATCTAATTTGCCCAAATCTCAAATAAATAGGCTCAGATCACAAAAGTTGATTTTCGGTGGTGCGAAACTTGAGTTATAATTGTAACGAAAGTGTAAAAATAGCCAGGTTACCCAAAATATGGATGAGTATGGGAACAAGCAGGCATCCTTCCAGTTCATAAGCAAGGGCAAAAACAATTCCACCCAGCATCTGGGTAATGAAAGCTCCGGAAATAAAGTAATGCGAAAGTGTAAACAGCAGTGTGCTTATACCTATTGCCGGTATAATCCCCCAGCGTTTTAAAAAGCCATAAATTATTCCACGGAAAAACATCTCTTCGGCAACGGGTCCCACCACCCCACCCACAACAAAAAAAAGAATTATTTCAACTTTTTTTACCGGAAGGGTCGTTTTGATTAAGCCCAACGGTTGAAAGTCCGCTGTAAACAGGCCGGCTCCGACCAAAGCGGCGGCCACTCCGAAACCGAACGACCAGACGACACCCCTCCAAACTCCGGAAATTAATATAGAGGGTTCCAATCCAATAGATGACAAACCTCCCCCCCGAAGGAAGATGATAAACAAAATCAGACATGTTTGCATAATACGTGCAAAACCTATCCAGATCAATGGGGAAAAGCTGCTGATTGAAAGGATGATATTTGTAACCGTTTCAACGAAAAAGACAGCAGCAAAAGATAATGCCAGGGTGTCTAATTTGATTTTGTTTGCTTCCATCCCAACGCTTTCAAAGCTCTGTAAGCATACCATTGGTTATACCAGCTATCAGAGGTTTCAATCCTTTTAAGGATTATGCTAACCGCTTCCCTTTTGCCTCTTTGCCCCAAAGCATAAAACGCCATACGAACCACATTGGGGTCAGGAAAATCCAAAAAAGTCAGCAGGTCTTTGTAGGTTTCATGATGGCGGCTGCTTCCCAACGTTTTCACAAACCAGTAAACTTCAGCCGCACGAGAGCTTGACCTTATGCTTTGATACGCTGCAAACTCCCTGATTTCAATCTTTTTCTTTTCGATAAATTTCAGGGCTTCCACCCTGGTATGCCATTGAGTCGACTCAAGGGAGTGGGGCAGATTTCCGCTATCAATTTTCTCTCCGTTGAAACGAATAAGGGGAAAAAACAGCGCAGTGCCAATAAGAACGCAGAGAATTGAGGAAGCTGCAACAG
>DQIO01000060.1 GCA_020793555.1 Methanosarcinaceae archaeon
GAATGATTTTTCTGTAACGGAAGCCTTGCCCACACAAAACAGCGAAGAGGCAATTGTTTTTATGCATAATGTGTTGTTATGCGCGGGTACAGTTCCAAAATCCAGTTATTTTTCAGACACTGATTTACAGCGGATTTACACAGATTTTATGTTTATCAAATATCAAACACTTTGCACCACAAACCAAATAGTCTCTTATGATCTCGATTCCGAACAAGCTTAAATCCGAGTAAATCTGTGAAATCCGTGTCTATGTAATTATCGATTTTGATAAATCATCTATTGAAATAACTGATTTTTGAGATGGTGCCTTATGCGCGTAATAAAACCCGACCGCAACTGAGTTTTATTTCATTCAGTAAAAAAGCAGGGTATTTGCAATACCCATATTTAGAACATTGAGTAGACTTCTTCGTGCGGATGGATCACGAAACCGGTTTGTGTGATGTCATACGGATGTATCTTTTTACTGTGGTCCGATCCGCGCATCTTATATATCTCCATGCTGCGCATGCGCACGTTCTCATGGCGCTTGTAGTAAAGAACGACGGTTCCTTCTGTGACAAAATTCTCTACACCGAACCTTGATTGTTGGGTGTCATCAGTGACCTCACATGTCATCATTGATGTGAGTCCGAGCACTTCAAGTGTCGTGCTGAGTTTGAGAAGTTCCACCCTGATCTTTGCCGGATCATGGAGGTTAAATCCTATGGATGTGGATGAATCGATGAGTGCACGTCTTGCACCGATATCTTCTTGTGCCGAAATTATCTGGTCCATCATTGAGCGCATGTCAAATGGGCGCACGTCTACGTATTTCTCCTGTGAAGGTATTCCTATTTTTGTGGAGCATGCATCGATGATAGCGAGTTTTCCTTCGTCTTCGAGCGCTTGTAGGTCCCATCCGAATCTTAATACATTTTTCCTGATTTGATCGGGTCTCTCTTCAGTTGCAACAATTATGCCGTTTTCTTCATAGTCTACAATGCCGTTGTAGATGAATTGGATTGAGAAATTGGTTTTTCCGGCACCTGATGTGCCTGATATTAGATATGTATTGTCGCGGATAAGTCCTCCTCCACAGAGTTCGTCAAATCCGGGTATGCCGGTTTTAACTCTATTAGTGGCATCATCCATTGAAATTTCTTCAGAAATAGCCCCGTCAAACATTTTATTTGTCACTCCTCATTTTTAGTTAAATGTGATAATGGTGTTAACGCAGATCAGTTATGGTGATGTGTGTTCGCTTGTAGTTTGAAGTTATGCTACATATATTTTATTAATCGTATTATAAATACAACGTACATATATATGTATTGAATATACAGAAGGGTGCTGTTCCAAAATTGAGTTATTCCTGGGAATCCGGATGAATTTTTCACCGCTGAATGTGCAGAGGCTCATTACATTGGTGACTTTGTGCCACCTGTGTGGTTGGTGTATCTGACCCTAAACCCATGAGCATTAGGATTAGGATTCGGATTGCGGGAATTATGATGAACAACTTGTTGGATTGTATTAAAATTGAACTGTGCCAAGAATTGTAATTTCATGCTGTAATCCATAAATAACCGGACTTACAAGATAATCTTTATGGGCCGGTTTATTCACTGGCAAACAGAACTTGAATTTCTTGAGAGGAAATATGATGCGCAGGAATCTCAATTAATTATCCTTTATGGCAGAAGGCGGGTTGGAAAAACCGAACTCATAAAGCAGTTCTGCAAGGGGAAGGACTCTATTTATTTCCTGGGGGATCAGAGGGGGACATTGTTAAACCTTGAACGGTTCGCCGAGAAAGCCGCCGACCATTTTGATGATATTGTTCCGCGCGTAGAAAGTTTCTACGACCTTTCGAAATATCTTCTGCGCAATACATCAGACAAAAAATACATCGTTGTGATAGATGAATTCTCATATCTCATAGAACGGGATGATACAATCCCTTCCGTTTTTCAGGTAATATGGGACGAATCCCTCAAAGGTAAAGATATAATGCTCATTCTTTGTGGCTCATCCATATCTATGATGGTGGAGGGAGCACTCTCTCAAAAATCACCACTTTACGGAAGGCGGACCGGACAATGGATGCTTGAACCTTTGAAAGCACACCATATACCTCAATTCCATGACGGGATCGATGTTGCAACAGGTATTGAATTTTACAGTATTCTTGGCGGAATTCCATTATATATTCTTGAATTCGACCCGCAAAAGAACGCATTTGATAATATAAATGAACATATCCTGACAAAAGGTGAGTTCCTGTATGAAGAAGTGGAGACATTATTGAAAGAGGAGTTGAGGGAATATTACCTCTACATCTCCTTATTCGAGGCGATTGCAAAAGGCAGGACACGTCTTGTTGAGATCTCGGATTACTCGAAGATACAGCAAAAGGACCTTCCGAAGTATG
>DQIO01000059.1 GCA_020793555.1 Methanosarcinaceae archaeon
GATGGTGTGCTTAAGCACATTGATTTTAATGTAAAGAAAGGGAAGACAAGGATTTCGGATTCCAAGCTTCAGGATTTTTTGGTTCATTTCAATAAGCACAGGTTAAGAAATGATGATTTCGAGTTTCCTGACCTTTTGGGTGCTGCATATGAATACCTGATCAAGTTTTTTGCAGATTCTGCCGGAAAGAAGGGAGGTGAGTTTTACACACCTTCTGAGGTCGTGCGCCTTATGGTGCAGATTATAGAGCCGCAGGAAGGTATGAGGATATACGATCCTACGTGTGGTTCCGGCGGTATGCTTATACAATCAAAACAGTATGTGGAGGAACAGGGACAAAACAGCCGTAACCTCTCGCTTTTTGGTCAGGATAACAATGGCGGAACGTGGGCTATTTGCAAGATGAACATGATCCTTCATGATATTCTTTCAGCAGATGTGCAGAACGATGATACCCTTGAAAAGCCGCTACATACCGAAGGCGGCGAGATTATGCGCTTTGATCGGGTTATTGCCAATCCTCCGTTTTCGCAGAATTATTCTAAGGCTAAGATGGAGTTTCCGGAACGGTTTGCTTATGGTTTTGCGCCTGAGAATGGTAAGAAGGCTGATCTGATGTTTGCACAGCATATGGTTGCAAGTTTGAATAGCAGGGGTAAGATGGCGACTGTTATGCCTCATGGTGTGCTTTTTAGGGGTGGGGATGAGAAAAAGATACGTGAGGGGATGGCTAAGGATAATGTCATTGAAGCGGTTATTGGGTTGCCTGCCGGATTATTTTATGGGACTGGTATTCCTGCCTGTATTATTGTCATCAATAAGGACAAGTCTGAGGAGATGAGTGGGAAGATACTTTTCATAAATGGTGATGCAGAGTATGCTGAGGGTAAGAACCAGAATCGTCTGCGACCTGAGGATATTGAAAAGATGACTTATGTGTACAGAAATTGTCCGGAGATTGACGGTTATTCCAGAATAGTTTCACTTGAGGATATTGAAGAGCAGGATTTCAATTTCAATATAAGGAGATATGTGGATAATTCTCCGGATCCTGAATCACATGATGTGAGGTCTCATCTTATGGGTGGAATTCCAAAAAAGGAACTGGACGCAAAAAGTCAATTGTTAGAAAGGTATGGGTTAAATGATGGTGTGCTTCTTGAAAAGGTGAGCGAAGATTATCTTGCGTTTAAGTCTGAGATTGATGGGAAGGATAAGATCAAGGAAATTATTGAGACAGCTTTGAGTGTTACGAGTGTGGAGGATGAGATGCGTGCCCGTCTTGCTGCCTGGTGGGATGTGAATCTGCCTCGCATAGAAGGGCTGTCTTATTCAAAAGACCTCTATAATGTACACCGGGAATTTATTGTTTCAATTAAGGGATCATTGTTAACTGTGGGTCTTTTGGATGAGTTCAAAGTTGCGGGTATTTTTGTTAACTGGTGGAATGATGTTCAATATACTCTAAAGAGGATGATTGCCGGTGATAATGCGGATGGAATCATGCTTGATGGGCTCAAGAGTGATATTGATGTACAGCTTGAACAGTATCTTACAGAATCAAGACAGGATGTTATTTCTATTTTTGAGAATTGGTGGGATAAGTATAGTGTGACTGCTCAGGTGATTGAGGGTGAGCGTGACAGGGCAAAGGCGAGGTTGGATGGATTTTTGGAGGAGTTGGGGTATGTTGAATGATTATGTGCGAGGAGTTGCGTATATTGAGTGATAAAATTGGCAGAAATGACCCTTGCCCTTGTGGTAGTGGATTGAAGTACAAAAAATGCTGCATGAAAAATGATGAAAAGATCAAACATAAGCAACAGCAAGAAACGAAACCTGATGTCGATAGAAAAATACACACATCAACTTTTGCAACCAAACAGGAAATCATGGATTCTATACATGATGATGGTTTAATTCCTGTAGTTGTGGATGAAGGGGTGCATGATGGGCTTTACGGTAAAGCATTTTATATTGAGATTGATGAAGTTTGTAAACACGGTGTTTGTGAGGAATCTCAGACATTCGAATTAATTAAAGGCGAATGGGAATGTGTGGAAACTAACAGTTTCATGGATCATTGTGTTATTTGCGAAGGTTTGAAAGAAGGTATTATTGTATGTTGTTCTCGTTGTGGCGAAGAGTTGCCGGATTTGTCCGAAGAGGAGTGTATTCGAGTGTATGCGGATGAATTGTTCAGTAATATACTATTGACTACAGCTTGTCCTTCGTGTGGCTCACCATGGGTGAATATTCCGTATAATCCCTGATTTGATTATTTCCGGCATGGAAATGAGAAATGGATAAGAGGATATATGAAACTTAACGCTGATGATCGGAATTTTTTAATTGGTCAGGGGGAGGGCTACAATTTAGAGTTCAAGGAATCCTTTTCTGCCGGCATAT
>DQIO01000058.1 GCA_020793555.1 Methanosarcinaceae archaeon
ATAATAACAGTAATTGCAACCATCAGGATGTTGCCTACAACATCGGAAACGCCGCGTTTATCAAGAAAAAGTGATACATTATATTTGCTTGATGGATGTCGATTATTTATATTTTTAACATCTTTGCAGTGTCCATTTTTGTGAAACATGGTACCAGCCTGTTATAAAATTATTAGAATGATTATAATGATTAAAACTCTTATAAGCCTTTTGATGCGGAAATCGTTTTTTGGTTTTGGATTGGAATGATCTATTCCAAAACTGCGGCACTATTTTTTATTTAAGAAAAAGATTCACTTTTGGGTTTTACCTGCGGAAAGTGCGATTACAGATTTTTTAGACAGGATTTATGTAGAGTATTATGTCCGTGTAGTTAATCTTACTGAAGAAGACTGCGAAATTATGGGATTGCAGATTGAGTCATTTTGACCCATGGCCGTCAATTCACAGACCGCCTCATATCTCCCTTACTCATGATCGCCATCTTCAACAATATAGGCGAAACAAATATCGAGACGACGACCATCAGTACTATTGCAGAGAATACCTCGTCTCCGATGATCCCCATGCTCCTGCCAACCGATATAACCACAAGTTCAACGCCGGCGCGCGGCATCATTCCTAAACCGAACACCAGGCTGTCATGGTAATCAAAACCAATGAGTCGTGTCCCAATAAAACCGCCCATAAGTTTTCCCAATAGTGCCAGTACAACAACAAGAACCGCGAAAATACCAGCCGTCTTTATGAACTCAAGTTCAACAGACAGCCCGATGAATGCAAAAAAGATAGGGACAAATATTCCATAAGCAAGACCTGTCACCTTGCTTTGCACGTCCCTGATCTTTGCAAGTGGAATATCTGATAGAAGCACGCCTCCTATGAATGCCCCGATCACAGCATGCAATCCAAACAATTCTGCAAGGTAAGCTGAAAAAAGTGCGATAATTACCACGAATGCAAAGATGGATTCCTTGACATGCATTTTCTGAACGTAGGTAAAAAGACGCGGGAATACTTTCAAACCAAGGAAGATCATGATAAGCATATATGCAACCAGTTTTGCTGCAATGACAAACATCTGCATACCGGATGGGACCTGGTTGTAGGTTGCCATTGTTGCTACGATGGAGAGCAGGAAGATGCCGATAATATCATCAAATATCGCAGAGGTGAGCATCATCGTCCCGGGTCTGCTTGAGAGATAATCAAAATCGATCAAGGTCTTGACCACGACTCCGATGCTTGTAGGGCTGAATGCAACTCCCATGAAAATGCTTTGCAAAAGCCCAAGGTTGAACACCAATCCAAGCAGGAATCCAAAACCGAATGCAAATAACATCTGCGTGATGGTTGGGATAAGTGCTTCCATTGATGCGCTGCGCAACTGTGCGATATGGACTTCCCTGTAACCTGCCGTGAACAACAGGAATATCGCCCCGAGTTCTGCAAAGAATGAGAGCACCTCGCTATGAGGATTTAAAAACAATATGCCTACAACTACTCCCGCAGATATTTCCCCCAATATTGAAGGGAAACCTGCCCTTTCAAATGCTTCCCCAAAAACTTTTGCTAAAAACACAATGAGAAGGATCAGAAGAAGTGTGTCCATTCAACCCATTCTCCTTGTTCTGTAAACTTCGTTTATGACGTCCCGTTTGGATACGATGCCAACCAGTTTTCCGTCATCGATCACACAGGCATGATTGATGTGATGTTTCAGCATCATGTCGGCAGCATCGCAAAGATCAATGTCGGAAGTGATGGTTACCGGATGAGATATCATAATGCTTTTTGCATCTTCACCAAGCGACCTGACCGCAGCCATATGGGTATGTTTGATTCGCGGGATGCGCTCAAACATAAGCACTTCCAGTACAATGTTTTGGTCGATCACGCCTACCAGTCCACCATCGGCGCTGAGTACCGGATATGTGTGGAAATTGTGTTTTTCAAATAATTCAATTACATCTTCAACATTACAATCTTCTGAGACTGTAATGACTTCTTTCGACATTATGTCGGCAATACTGACACTAAGACACTTGTTTTCCGCAGAATCTGACGGATTTTTGGTTTCACTTGTTGTCATCGGTTATACCCCACATACCAACCGCTCTTTCATTTGTGACTTATACTGTGTTTGTTATGTTTTACTTCATGTGATATTATGTTTTGGTGATGGAAAACTCCTGCCCGACCTCACCACATGTCCTTACATGAGGTTGCACAGTTTCTATGATAATATTTGTCTAAAAAAGATGAGAAAGATTATTATATGACTTCTGGATAAGTTAATTATTCCATCATCCTAAATGCCACAATCATTATATAGAATATACGCATATTCTATATTAAATGTCAGAAGAAGATAGAATATG
>DQIO01000057.1 GCA_020793555.1 Methanosarcinaceae archaeon
CCATCGTGGACATGAGCATCACATTCAGGATGCTGACACCTGCAACAAGAAGCGAGATAGAACCGATTCCCATCAGGAACAGCGAGATAGAATTGAAAAACTTCAAATCAAAAATAAGAGAATATTATTATGAAATTAACTTTGTTGTAATTTGACTTACAGATAAAACAGCAATTTCAGTTGATTATTTTACTTTCTTATATATGAGATAAATGAGTGCACATAAAATAGCTATTTGAAGCACTACTATTAAACCCCATAGCAATTGTCCCATAAAGAAAGAATACAATAATATAATAATAAAAGTCAATATTATTGAGCTTTTTACTGTTAATATTTTCCCAATGTTAATCACATTATTACTAAACTTTTTTATGATACTTAAGTGTATGTTGAGCCATAATCACAATGTTCAACCGTACATGCCTGCAAATCCAGGATACTCTTCTTCAATCAGGTCGGCAATCAAATCCACCTGATCGGCCTCATCCGGCGTGAATCTGAAATATAAGTGTGTAAAACGGCAGATATATATATCCATATCAGCAATAAAAGTTCAAATTGTATACAAAATGCACTTGATCGGATAATAAAAATGGTGAAGTTGGTATGAGTGGAAGTGAATTGATCAAATATGAAGAAATTCAGAACACGATCTATACTATCCGTGGTGTTCAGGTAATGCTAGATAAGGATTTAGCAATTTTTTATGGTGTGAAACCAATCAGATTAAGAGAACAGGTAAAGAGAAACATTAAGCGTTTCCCCTCCGATTTCATGTTTCAACTCACGGAAGAGGAGGTAAATCTTATGGTATCGCAAAATGCGATACCTTCAAAACAGCATCTGGGCGGTTCACTTCCTTTTGTTTTTACTGAACAGGGTGTTGCGACCATTTCCGCAGTACTTACCAGTGAAAGGGCGATTGAAATTAATATCCAGATTATGCGCGCTTTTGTTACAATGCGCCATTTTATTGCTTCAAGTGCAGGGGTTTTTCAGCGTCTTGATGCTGTGGAAAAGAGACAGATAGAGCATAAACTGATCAGAATTTTGAAAAGATTTTCAATGCCATGGAAAACAAAGAAATTCAGCCCAAACAGGGTATTTTCTTTGATGACCAGATATTTGATGCCTACAAGTTCGTTGCAGACCTTATTCGAACAGCCAAAAAGTCGATCACCATCATTGATAATTATATTGATGATACTGTTTTGACCCACCTCACAAAAATAAATAATGGCGTAAAAGTTACAATTTTTACAAAAACAATATCAAAACAACTGGCATTGGACATAAAGAAATTCAATGCACAATATCCTCCAATCGACATAAAAGAATTCAAGAACTCCCACGACCGTTTTATCATCATCGACAACAAAACCGTCTATCATTTCGGCGCTTCCCTCAAAGACCTCGGTAAGAAATGGTTCGCATTCTCGAAAATTGACATCGGGGCGATTGATATGCTTACAAGGTTGGAAGGGATGAAAGCATGAGTGAGTGGAAGGGGTGTAAACTTGAATCTATAGCAGAAGTTCGGACACCGCACATGCCTGCAAATCCAGGATACTCTTCTTCGGTCAGGTCGGGGATTAAATTTAATTGATGTGCCTCATCCGGCGTGGATTTGAGACATAAGTGTGTAAAACGACAGAAATATATATTCACATCAGCAATAAAAGTTCAATTCGTATATAGAACCCACTTTATCTGATCATTTAAAATAAATCCGAGGAACTGTGAATATGAGCAAACTTTCTCAGGAATTGCCTGCCGATTACGCTGTGCTTCTGGCAGAAGTGAAGGAGCGCGTCCGGTCAGCTCAATACGAAGCTCTCAAAGCAGTCAATAAGGAACTGGTCGCGCTTTATTGGGACATTGGAAAACTGATTGTGGAGCGGCAAAAGAGAGAGGGTTAGGGCAAATCCGTTGTCGAGAGATTGGCCAATGATCTGCAAAATGAATTTCCTGATATTGGCGGATTTTCTACCTCAAATCTGTGGCGCATGAAGAGATTTTATGAGGCGTATTCAGATTTCCCCAAACTCGCACCACTGGTGCGAGAAATTGGTTGGTCGCACAATATTGTAATAATGGAGTGCTGTAAAGACTCTCTGGAACGCGAGTTCTATATCCGCATGACTCGGAAATTCGGTTGGTCGAAAAATGTATTGATTCACCAGATCGAAAATCAAAGCTACGAAAAGACTTTACTCGGTCAGACCAACTTCGATAAGGCGCTGACTCCCAGCCAGCATGCACAGGCTAAACTTGCCGTGAAAGATGAATATACATTTGATTTTCTTGTAGTATATGTTTTAGGCACAGTTCCATAATCCAGTTATGCAATCAAAAACAGTAATAACAATACAGTAA
>DQIO01000056.1 GCA_020793555.1 Methanosarcinaceae archaeon
TCGGATGATCGTGGTTTTCTAAATTATAAAACAAATGATTCGGAAAGTGAGTTATTGAAACCAGCTATACAAATACCAAAGATGTAAACAAGTACTTTCAATATAACTCTAAAGACACACCTGTATAGTTTCCTTTATTTGTTCCATAGGCCTGTTCAACAGTCTTGCCATGTGTGTAACATCCAATAATATCCGGCATTTTCGCCACATATATGCTATCCTCATCTTGTTCGATGACAAACGTGAAATTTAACAGCTTGTGTTCCATTTAAACACAAACGATCGTTGGTTCTACATATATTTAGACCTATCTTGAAAGGAGATTACATTAAGCTAAGCATTGATATCGGCAGTTTACATCTCGATTACATCAACGGAAAGGTCTGCATCTATGATATAATCAAAATCGATATATTCCGTCCATTTCTGTTCCTGGAATATTGACTGGAAACATACACCAATTATCAATTTCCGCTCGGCTCCTTCAAATACACGCTCAACCATTTCGTGCATAGCTTTTGGATCAATGCCAATTTTAGGCATTGCAAGCCCACCAAGTATAACTGCGGTATCTGCATGTGCATCGGTGATATCACCAAATTGCATACCATCACTTGTGGAAACTACGGATTTAGCAGAATCAAAATCTAAATTTGAGATAAACGTCATCTTTTTATCAGTTCCACGAAGCACGTATCCCATAAGTTCTGCAAAAGGACTACAAAAACCAGGACTACCAATAAATGTGATCTTATTCGATTCACCAACAAGCTTCCGAAATCCAGTGAGCTGACCGCCAATTCCTTTTGAACTACTTAAAACCTTCATAAAATCGCCTCTAAAAAAGTAAGCATACAGCCGATTGGCTGCATGTTATAAATAATGTTTTACACTTTATATCTATACGTTCTTTATGCCGAAAGATTCAAGCAGAATTCCGGGGTTTATGCGACCGCTTGTAAATGACTTATTGCTGGTTCTGTCATTGATAGTGATCTTTGCCGGTGCGAACATACCTGCATCGACTTTGAAGAAGTCGAAATCGGCTTCCTTGAATGTTGTGAAGAATGGCTTGCCGTAATCCTTTGATGTTGTGGATGGTGCATTTTTAACGTGCTCTTCAAGTTTTTCCACATCATCGTATGCTACGGTGTAATAGGTCTCGCCACAGTAGATGATACAGTCATTGGTTGAACCCATGCATTTTGTGTCATCACCAACAATAGGTGCGATCGGTGCAATTCCGAATCCGCTCTGGATCGTGTTTATGTCAAAGCCGATGGACTCCAGTTTGTGTATTCCTGTTTCTACGATACGTGCGGATATCTGCACTGAACCTGCAATGGATGCGGTAGGTGCAACAGCTATGTAAACATTTTCAGTCTCAACATTGCTGTGTTTTGCGATATATTCTACAACTTCTTCATCTGGAAGTGCGCCTGATTCCATAACAAGCACTGCACATTCGGAATCATCCTTGTAGCCGATCTCCTCATAGAGCTCCTTTGGTTTAAGACCAAGTGCTCTTGCCGGACCTGAACCCATACCGAAATATTTGCCGACAGCGATTCTCCAGCCTGCATACTGTGAACCCATGCATGCGATGGTTGGATTGTCTGTGTAGACCTGAATTGCCGGCACAGGAAGACCATCGAGGTCGAACTTTGTGTAGCTTATATCTGCAAGGTCTGCAAGGCACAGACGTGAGAGATACATTCCAGCATCGTAGCCACCTTCCATATTGACACCACAGTCAATAATGGTAGCACCGTTTGCGAGTTCCTTTGATTCGATCTTTAACTCTTCTTCCCAGTCGAGCATTTCATCAATTATACTTAATCCCTTTTCGTTAACACTTATCATGTAATCACCCTTATCTGATTAATTATCTGTGATTGGGGAGATTAAGATATATAATTGCCGATTTTTACCGATTGGAAACACGACTTAAGATCGTTGGGCATAATCGTTCTAAAATGTCAAATCGTGGGATTGAACAAGCTAGAATTTTTGTATCAATTTTTAATATTACTGCTTTACTTACGGCATTGACTGCTTTTAAAGTGGGGAGATTAGACTTAATTAGATCTCCAAGTGCTTTTAGAAGTTTGTCAATCTAAGGGCTTGGAGGCAAATTTTAAGAATAAGGAGTGTGTATAGGCGTTTGATGTGGTTTTAAAGGTATTTGGTGCATTTTGCTATTGCCTCATCTGTTAATTTTACGACTTTATTTCGTTTACCCATGCTGAGAAAATTAGCATATAAAGTCAAAGGTTTCGGGACTATACAGGAACTGTGCCGTACAACAACAGTAATATAGTCTTAATTCTATGTAGAAAAGCGTATGCCCTCAGGCATGTTCAACAAATGCTTTT
>DQIO01000307.1 GCA_020793555.1 Methanosarcinaceae archaeon
TTGTATGGTTGGATTTTGGGTCATGGGTTTGGCAGCAGTGGAATCCGCCGCCTGCAGCGGAAACTGATGTTCCGTTTTCTTTAGTTTAGGTCAATTGCTGTGACTTTCTTTTTAGCATCGGCACCCGCATGTACGCAGCATGTACGTATAATTTGCCCGCGTGTGTTCCTAATTCGGTGCGCTGACGGCACTGTGTAGAAACCGTTCGGTCATCTTGGAGTTTAGAATATTGAAATTGTGCCATATAACCTATCTTAATAACCAGACACTTGATAGTTGACGTGACACTAGCTTGACGAATACAAAAATCACATCACCACAAAACTTCACGAAGGACCATACATTGCATCTCGTCTTTGCAGAGAAATACAGGACATGGGATTCACCGGAAAATACACAATCGTAAAGACTTTGTTCGAAAAATAAGACCTGAATCCGGAGTTATTGCCGTACTAAGGTACGAAACAAAACCCGGAGTTAAATCTCAAGTAGACTGGTCTGAATTTGGTAGAGTTAAAATTGATGTGCAAACAAAAAAACTGTATTGCTTCAACATGATTCTTGGTTACTCAAGGATGAGGTACATCGAATTCACATTAAGCATTGATGCCATCACCCTCATAAAGTGTCATCTAAATGCATTTCGATATTTCGGTGGCTACACCGATGAAATACTCTACGATAATATGAAACAAGTAGTGATACACAGAGCACTAAAATCCTCTGAATCAACATGGCATAGCAAATTTGAGGATTTTTACAAGTACTATGGCTTTTTGAATACTCAAGCAACAAAATGGTTGAAACGAGTCAATTCAAACGTGCATGGGATCACTCATTAAATTCCAATTGAACGTCTTAAATTGGAAGAACTGCGGCAAATAGACACAATCAATGTCCTTCAATACAATCATATCTCAATCTCAATATCATACACCTTTTCAGGATTCTCTTTATGCACTTTCCAGAAAACCTCTTCCCCATGCTCCTCAACCAACTTCAATGTGCGCCGTGGGATAGTCTTTGGCCCCAGTACCGCGCCCGGTCTTTCGGGATCATCGATGTAATCTGTCTCCATCATAAACCGACTGCCTTCCTCAAGTGCAGTCTCGATCGCACCCTTGCCAGCAATTACACCCGGAAATATCCCCAACCGCTCGCACACGTTCACCATCGGGGGCGCGAAGTGTTTCACAACCCTGTGTAGTTTAATGCCGGAACGCTTTGCGCGTTCTGTGATATCCACAAGTTCGGGCTCGCCCACATCTTCCGTGTGTAACTGAACAGCACAATCGATATCTGAGGCAAGAGTGAAACCATATTCCATGATCTCATTTGACGCTGCCCACACCTCATCCGATACCGGATAATGCGGGCGTCCTGTCTTGATGCCAACAGCCGCACCGTCTTTGACATACTGTGTTGCAAGTTCCAGTCCGCTTTTCATCAATTCAACCGCGCGGTCGAGTTCCATGTATTCAGTAAGTTTCGAAATCTCTGCCGGATGTACACCAAGAACTGGAAAAGCACCAACTCCCATCTCATTGATCTGGCGTGCAATTTCCACAGTTTCATCGAACACGGCAATATAGTCATCCGGTTTTGAAACCGTAACTCCGATCGTCCAGGTTGGTTTCGATACAAGGATGATGTGTGTGCCACCTGCATTCTTAAAGTCTTTTACGGCAAGCAAACCACGACCTCTTGGGTCTATATGCATATGGTTATCAGTGATTGGAATTGCAGGGGACATATCTTTCACAAGCCTAATTCTCACTCCATCTAATTTAAAGTAGCATGATTGCTGATTTCAGTCCATGTTTACTTTTGGAATAAAATAAAATGTGCTGTAATCACAGGAGAATATTTAATACTAAAACAACTATTAAAGTGCACTTGGTGATGATATAAATGAGTAAAACAGCAGCAGTAATAAAAGGTGACGGCGTTGGCCCGGAACTTGTTGATGCAATGATAAAGGTAACAGAAGCCGCCAACACAGATATTGAATTCATAATGTGTGAAGCAGGTGCAGGCTGGTGGGAAGAGCACGGCGGAAATTCACTTATTCCTGACGAGACATGGGATATCCTTGACAGTTCAGATACCTGTTTCAAGGGTCCAACAACCACTCCCGGTGGAGTCGGCACCCCAAGAAGCGTAGCTGTATCCATCAGGCAGAAATACAATCTCTATGCAAATGTGCGTCCTGTAAAAACATTCCCAAACACAAACCCACCACTTGGTGAAGTTGATTTTGTTTGCGTGCGTGAGGGTACTGAAGGTCTCTACATCGGCGAGGAAGTAAAACTTACAGACGATGTATATATTGCGATTCGGAAGATCACACGTACATCCAGCAATAACATCGCACGTTATTCATTTGAAGAAGCAAAAAAACGAAACTACGACACAGTTGTACCGATCCACAAGAGCAATATTCTAAAACTGACATGCGGCACATTTTTGGAAGAAGTCAATAAAGTCAGTGCAGAATATCCTGACATTGATACATGGGAATATCATATCGACAATATCGCACAGCAGTTGATCAAGAATCCACAGATATTCAACAACAAGATACTCTTATCGACAAACCTGTTCATGGATGTCATAAGCGAAGAATGTTCTGCACTGGTTGGCAGTATCGGACTTATTTACTCCGCAAATATCGGAGATAACTACGCAATGTTCGAACCCGCGCACGGTTCTGCTCCAAAGTACACCGGACAGAATAAGGTAAATCCTGTGGCAACAGTTCTTGCAGGTGCATGGATGCTTGATTATCTCGGTGAAAGCGACAAGGCTGATGCGATCTTCAAAGCAACCGAGCGTGTTATCGCAGAAGGAAAGTACCTCACCTATGACCTTGGTGGAAGTGCAAAACTCAGCGAGATGACAGACGCGATCGCAAAGTATACAAGCGAAATATTGGCTTAAAACGAAAAACCGTTATCAAAAAAAAGTCATCGGATATAAGGTAGAAACAAACCTTATATCCAAAATATTATTTTATTATTCTTCGTCTTCGAGATCTACATCTGCATGATGCATATCACGTTTTACAACCGATTCGAACAAGAAGTATTTTTCAACATACGCCTGTATCTCTTCGTCAGATATGCATGAAACCCGCTTTTCTTGATCATATAATTTCTGGATATCTTTCAGGATAGCTTTAAGACGCACATCATTCTTGCCAATTGTTATCTCAACATCCATCAGATCATTCAAGGTTTCCTGAACTTTGAATCTTAACACTTCAATACCGGACGAGTCACCAATAAGGAATATGCGCTCCCCTCCAACTTTCTCAGGAAGGAATGGCTCATACGTAAATGGATTTTTAATGACACCTGCTGCATGTATCCCGGATTCATGTGCAAAAATATTTTTGCCGACAACAGATTTGTTTCGTGGAATTCTGATCCCAATCTCCTTTTCCATGAATTTTGCAAATCTTGTGATCGATTCAAGATTATATTTATCGAAACCTTCAACCCGCTCTGCAAGCAAGATCAATAGTTTTTCCATTTCTGCATTGCCAGCCCGCTCTCCAATCCCAAGGAATGTCACACTTGACCAATTAGCACCGTGCCAGTATCCTGCAAGCGAATTTGCGACTGCAAGACCAAAATCATCATGACAGTGCGTCTCTATGTTTACAGCACCAAGTTCATTCTTTATGTGTTTGATCATTGAAGGGATGCCATACGGTTCATCAACAACACAAAACGGGAGGCCAAAACCCACAGTGTCGCATAGCCTGATGGTACATTCCGGATCTATCTCGAGTAGTTTTTCGATAAGTGGATATACGAAATTATAGTTGTCTGCGCGTGTCATGTCTTCGATGTGAGCGCGGGTTCGGAGTCCGTGGTCAACTGCATACTGAAGTGCATTTAGGTACTTCTCCGCTGCTGCTTCACGACTTGCAAGTCCCATTTTGTCAAATACATGTGAATCGGATACTGACATGAGAATTCCTGTTTCTTCGATTCCGTCAACTTCCAATACCATATCAATATCGGCAGGCACTGCCCGTGCCCATCCGGTGATTTCGGGGGACTCATAACCGTGGTCAAGCATCAATTTAATTGCTGCTCGATCACGTTCGTTAAATACAAACGTCTCAAGTTTTTCAATACCTATCTCATGTAAAAACTCGTATATTTTGAGTTTGTGCCATTTGTTCATGACAATCCCAGGCATCTGGGAACCGTCCCGAATAGTACTGTCGCTGATGAATATCTCCCGCTCCTCAGGCAGTTTTATTTTTGGTAAATCGTCATAAGATTTGTATACTTTCATTGAAATCCTCCTTGTGATGCGAAACAATTTCATTTGCGGACAATGCGCAAGTTATGTATCATTTCGCAAGAATATTTAAAGTTTAATTTACAGGCATACATTTAGCTTGTAATAATTCAGCGAGAAAAATCTCCCTTCGGTCGAATTAACTTCGGAGTATATATTATTTATAAAATATATACAGTGAAAAATAGTGTAAATTAATACACTTTACACATATATCGCTGTACTTCTTTTGCTACACGGAATACGTTATCCTTAAAATGTCTTTCTTTTTACATCATGCATAATTTGGCATATTATGCTATGAAATCAAGGGTGATATGATCAATCGGTCTAATAATAATCCAAAGGTTCTAAAAACTATTTTGGCATGTGGGTGCAGGCAGTTTGTTTATTGTGGGGATTATGGGTGTGGGTAGTAAGCAAAAATAGGGAAAAAGTTAGTGTTCTTGGTGGTAAAAGATAATTATTTAAGTTGAAATGTTCTTTAATGAATTTACATTCAAACAATGAGAGAATGAGATTCATGAAAAGAAAAAACCATATATTGCTCTTAATTATTGCAGTGGTTGCAGCAATTGCCGTAAGCGGTTGTATGGGAAATGATGATGACACAATTACAGTCACTGATATTGACCAAGATGAAATCAGTGATGATGAGTTTGAAAACATGGATAAGGAGATCGAAGCGGTTTCAGATGTTTGCGTTGAATGTCATCCAAAACCTGTCAATACAATGAAAGGATTCGGTGGATTGCACTCACAGGAAAGTTGTAATTTCTGCCATGTTCAGCACGGCTATATTCCAGCGTGTTCGGATTGTCATGGTTTATTCCATGGAAATATAATTACAAATTGTACACAGTGCCATACTGATGCACATGCACCAAAAGTCATTACGTTCTCGGCAGAGGTAGATCAGTATTCATGCAGTTTATGTCACATCGATGAAATTACCGTATTAAGTGTTAATCCTACAAAGCACAGTGAACTTAATTGTTCAAGTTGTCATACAAAACATGAGCTCATCCCTGAATGCACCAATTGTCACGGCCCACATGATGCCACAATGACAGCGGATGATTGTGATAACTGCCATCAAACCGGACATATACCAACGATAATCGTATATCCGGCAACAACACCAAAAAGCATGTGTTCAGGATGTCACGCTGATGTCATCGATATGATAAATACCAGTAACACCAAACATTCAGGACTGCTGTGTTCCCAGTGTCATCTACAACATGGCCAGATTCCTGCATGTTCATCGTGTCATGGAACACCACATGGTCCGGTAATTATTGAATGCGGTACTAAATGTCACCTGTCAGGACATGATGTTTGGAAACGACTTGAGTGATTTGAAATTTGGTGGATTTAGCATCCCCTTTTATTCTTTATTAGTAACCGCCGGAAAATGGCAGGGATCTTTACTGATAAGACTTATAAACTCATAGGTAATTAGGGGTAAAACTGTGATTGATAGATTTTTTAATCGAGTATGATCAAACTTTAATAATTCAAATAATACATCATTTATTAGATTAAAGGCGTCAAATAGCAACAATTGATGTCGGTTTTTCTATTAAATTCCACTAATAATCCAAGGAGGCTTAATTTCATGGTACGAAAACCAGCAAGTATGTACAGAAACGTAAAAGCACGTTCATTCACAAGACGAAAATATATGGGCGGTGTGCCAGGTAGTCAGGTAATTCACTACGATATGGGTAACAAGACCGCAGACTTCCCAATAAAGGTGACTTTGATCGCTAATGAGAGATGTCAGATACGACATACCGCACTTGAAGCTGCACGTATCACTGCAAACAGGGCACTTACAAATGCGGCAGGTCGTACAGGTTTTCATCTCAAGTTGCGAGTATACCCACATGAGGTTTTGAGAGAAAACAAGCAGGCAACAGGTGCGGGTGCGGATCGTGTGTCAAGCGGTATGCGAGGTGCATACGGTAAGAATGTGTCTATAGCAGCACGAGTTCGTGCAGGTCAGAAGATATTTACGGTTTCTGTCAACAAAGAATATTTTGAAGTTGCAAAAAAATCAATGTGGAAAGCAGGACAAAAATTACCGACACCTGTTAGAATCATTGTTGACAAAGGTCAAGAACTGGTACTGTGAGTTATAATATTCAATATTATTGGAATAATCGGAGGCTGTGACGAATGAATGATTACGAAGTACTTTTGGACCGTGCTATCGAGAATTTGCCGGATATGGAGACAACAGATACCCGTTTCGTAATTCCTGAACCCAAAATTTTCATAGAGGGTAAGACCACAGTTTTGGATAATTTCAGCAACATTGTGGATGTGTTAAATCGAGACTCTGACCATCTCATGAAATTCCTGACCCGTGAAATGGGTACAGCAGGGAAATTAGAAGGTGGTCGTGCAATATTCCAGGGAAGATTTCCTAAAGAATTGATAAAATCGAATATTCAATCTTATGTAGAAGAGTATGTGATGTGCTCTGAATGTTCCCGCCCTGATACTCAACTTGTCAAGGATAATCGAGTGCTTGTATTAAAATGTTCAGCATGTGGTGCACACAGGCCTGTTAAGAAAAGGAGAGCTGTTGCTACTGCGCCTCGTGATGCGGTTGAAGAGGGCAAAGAATACGAGGTCAGGATCGATGCGGTTGGTTCAAAAGGTGATGGTATTGCCAAACTTTCGAAGTTCACGATATTTGTTCCTGGTGTTCCAAAAGGTGAAGTTGTGACCATAAAGGTAAAACGCATAAGCGGTACTCTTGCATTTGCAGAGAAAATCTGATATGAATCGGAGTCCAAAGTAGGATATCCGGTTAAATTTTAAGCTTAAATTGGAAGACATTTGATTTGGGTTTTGTTAGTTCAAAACCCTCATGCTTTTATTCTATTAGAATTATTTATATGTCGATGAATCGCGTGCCGACTGCTATTTCCGGACTTGATGAACTGATTGAAGGAGGTTTTATTGAGAACGATGTTATACTGATAACCGGAGGTCCTGGTGCAGGCAAATCTACTTTTGGGATACAGTTTTTGTATGAAGGTATTAACAAATATGGCGATCCCGGGGTGTATGTCACTTTGGAGGAGTCACCTGCACGTATTATACGAAATATGTGGCGACATAGCTGGGATCTTGAACGACCAATTAAAGAGGGCAAGCTGCGAATAATTCGGGCGAATCCGATCGCATACGGGCGGTATATCAAAGAATCTGCACAGGCAGAGGGGATAACAGATGTGGAAACCGCAACTGTGGAGAATCTGCTGAAACAAATATTTTCACAGGTTAAGGAGATTGGTGCAAAGCGCCTTTTTATTGATTCCATTACATCACTTAAGATGTCATCTGATGAGACGACTGTCAGGCACATGATAATGGAATTTATTAAAAATCTTGAGAATTTTGATTGTACTACATTGATAACCAGTGAACTCCACAACAATCTGCAGGAGTTTAGTGTTGAAGAATATTTGTCGGAAGGTGTGATCAGGTTACATATGACAAGAATTGGCGGAAATCGTGTTCGTGCAATAGAGATCACAAAAATGCGTGGTGTAAAGCACGATGAGATCCTGCATCCTTATGCAATCACTGATGAGGGTATTGTTGTATATCCGTCTGAGACTGTAATTGGTAAAGAGGCAGATGTATTTGATACATCATTATTTTAATTAACAAGAGGTATTTTACGTGAAAACTGATGCTTTAGTCGATGATACAGATATTAATATTTTTTCAATTCCAGGATTGTCTATAAATTTAAACTCAAAACACCAAGACGGCATTTTGCAATTGGAGGCATCAGGGCACCTGCGTGCGGTATGCACTCCATTTTTAAATAAGATAAATGCACGCCTTAAGGAAGAGAAACCGGCACTTGTTGACGGGGACAGGATAATTGCATCAACGTGGTTGCCTCCAATCCCAGGTAAGGTGTTTAACAGGCTTCTTTACGCAGAGACACAGATCGCACTTGGGAAGTATATTCCCGAGACTGCATCGTTTGAGATCACACGTGAGTGCAAGTGCAATTGTGAACACTGTGTGGTAAGCGGTGGAGAAGGCGATATGGATATTGATTCTATAAAGCGTGCAATCGATGAAGCGCTGGATATGGGTGCGTTTATTGTTACATTTACTGAAGGCGACCCACTCTTACGGGAAGAGATCTTTGAACTTATTGAATACGTTGACAAGGATCGTGCAATTGTGAATATATTTACGCCAGGGACAGAGATCACACCCGAAGTTGCAAAGCGGCTAAAAGATGCCGGACTTCACAGCCTGCTGGTCAGCATATATTCAACCGATCCAAAGAAACACGATTCAGTACGGCGGCTTGATGGTGCTTATGAGATGGCGACTGCGGCTATCAAATGCGGTCTCGATGCCGGTTTGCTGGTTACAATGACCACGCATGTTTCACCTAAAAACATCGATGAGTTACAAGAGATGTATGATTTGTCATCGGAATTGGGAGTGCATGAATTCTCGCTGTGGGAATCAGTTCCGAAAAAGGCGGGTGATGCGATACTTTCAGATGATGATCGACAGGTGATACTTGATATGTATCACAGGGTCAATACTACAAAAGGCGGACCAAGGATATTTTCGAATACGTTCTTTGAGGGGGAGATGTTAGGATGTATGGCAGGGCAGCGATGGGTACATATTTGTGTTGACGGTTCTGTGAAACCGTGTCCATATTTGCCGTTTGAGTATGGGAATATTGAGAATGAGTCACTCAAGAGTATCTGGAAAAAGATTCGTTCATATCCACAGTTCAAGGGCGAGAGGCATATTTGCTTGATGCATGATCCGAACTTTTTGGGATTGATATCCAAGATACCGGAGGATGCTAAGGTGCCTTATGATTTTGATCTGTTGAAGCAATAAATATAAACATTAAACATTAAACATTAAACATTAAAAATTAAAAATTAAAAATAGAAAAATTTAAAGTAGAAAAAAATAGAAAAGAAATCGTGCATTTGCATGCAAAACTAATTATATCTCTTTGACTACATGAATATTGGTAAGCGGAACATAATGTTTTTTACCCACATCTTCACCATCGGTTGGGTAGAATACAATATAGTGACTGTGTTCTTCCAATTCCAGCAACTCAGAGGTGGTAGTCCAGCTTTCTGATTTAATATTGCCACTTTCGTCTTTTCTGCATTTTGTTTTGATGATATATTTTCTATCTGGCACAATAAATCTCTCCTTAACAAATTTAATTATATAGAGCTAATAAGCTATTGTTTATAATCGTATTTCAAGTTTATCTTAACGGCGACACATACGAACATTTACATACATTTACGTGTTTTTACAGTTGGTTTTAGTTGTATATATTATATTAATAAAAGTATTTGAGGAACCTTATGAATATGAAACTTGACCCATGGGGCGCAGTGAATATAGACGATTATTCCAAACTGTTCGATGAATTCGGAATACTGCCATTTGATGCCGTAATTTCCGATATCGCCAAACCTCACAAGTATATGCGAAGAAATGTGATATTCGGTCACAGGAGTTACGACCTTATCACGGATGCAATGAAAAACGGCAAACCATTTTCAGTCATGAGTGGTTTCATGCCATCAGGAAAAATACATCTTGGAGGCAAGATGGTGATGGAAGAGATTATCTGGCATCAGCAGATGGGTGGCGATGCATTTGTAGGCATTGCAGATCGTGAATCACATTCGGTTCGCGGCATGTCATGGGAAAAATGCCGTGAGTTAGGTATTAATGAATACATCCTCAGTTTGATAGCGCTTGGGTTTGAACCGGAAGGGCTCATTTATTTCCAGTCCGAATCAAGCAGCGTAAAGGATCTTGCATTCGAACTTGGAATCAAGGCAAATTTTTCGGAACTCAGCGCAATATATGGTTTTAGCGGAGAGACTAATATCTCCCACATGATTAGCGCACTAACACAGAGTGCAGACATCCTGCAACCACAATTATCGGAATTCGGGGGGCCAAAACCCACAGTCATTCCGGTTGGTGCAGACCAGGACCCGCATATTCGCTTGACACGCGGACTTGGTCACAAGATGAACATGTTCAAGATCGAAGGGCGCGAGGACAATAAAAGCAACCAATACATCAGCGTTCGCGGCAAAGCTGCACCGGAAGGTGCACTTGCAGAGGTTGCAGAGCGCGTAACTGGTAATGCTAAACTCTTTGAAGGTCATGTTGATATATTCGGTACTGACGATTTCCCTGCGATTATGGAAATTGTCCGCCAAGTGGAACTGGACTTTGGAGGATATGGTTTCATGCCGACTGCGGCTACATATCACAGGTTCATGTCAGGGATTCAGGGTGGCAAGATGTCAAGCAGTATCCCTGAAAGTCACATTGCTCTTACAGATGATCCAAAAGAAGCCTCAAAGAAGGTAAAACGTGCAAAGACCGGAGGTCGCGTTACACTTGATGAGCAGAAAAAACTTGGCGGCGAACCTGAAAATTGTTCTGTGTATGAACTGCTTCTGTTCCATCTGATAGATGACGATAAGGAACTCATGGAACTCCATTCCGAATGTGTCAGCGGAAAGCGTATGTGCGGTAGTTGTAAGTCACTTGCTGCCGAACTTATGTCTGATTTTCTGACCGAACATCAGGAATTGCGTGAACTTGCAAGGGATAGGTTGGATGAATATGGATTATAGATATTAATCATCAAATGGAAACTTGTTTAGATACTTTAAGTTTTTTAATATATAATAAGTATAGTCATAAGCATTATCAGGATATAGAACAGGTATAATTATGGTCGCTCAGTACAATCTCACAACCAATGATAAAAACGTATTGCTCGCACTGGCTGAATTTTCATCCCCCTTCAATCCGCAAGAGCTTGCAAAAGAATCACTTCTAAAGGTAGAGACTGCTATGCAGTCTGCATATTTGCTTTCTGAGATGGAACTGGCAGAGGTTGATGAGAAATTGATTGAAACGTATCTGCTGACAGCAGAAGGTATCGAATATACAATAGACGATTTGCCGGAGCGCCAGATTATCAATGCGATATCAGAACCAACTTCAATTGAAGAACTAAAACAGCGTTTATCTCCGAAAATGGTTGGTATTGCAACAGGATGGCTTCGACGTAAAGGCTGGGCAACTATTGACAAAGGCATGATTGTTCCGACCGGAAGTTCGGATATGGGCGATGATGAGATCGTGCTTGCATTATTTAAGGAACATGCACAGACCATTGATGAACTGGGTGCTGATCAGAAGGTCTTAACTGATCTTATCAAGAGAAAACTTGTATCGAAACATGAGGAAAAACACAGGCTTGTTAATATCACGGATGCAGGAAAGGCATTGGTTGCTGAGGGAATTGTAATCGAGGAAGAGGTAACCCAGATCACATCCGAGTTGCTAAAGAGTGGGGAATGGAAGTCCAAGAAATTCCGCCCATATAATATTAATACACAACCAAAACAGGTCTATGGTGCAAAGATTCACCCATACCAGCGTTTGATCGACCAGATGCGCCAAATATTCCTTGAGATGGGTTTTACTGAGATCAAAGGTGATATTGTGCAGAGTTCATTCTGGAACTTTGATGCACTTTTCCAGCCACAGGATCATCCGGCGCGTGAGATGCAGGATACGTTTCATCTTTCATCTACATCCGAACTGCCTTTTGAGTATAAGGACAATGTGGGTGCAATGCATGAACACGGCGGCGATACCGATTCGACCGGATGGGGTGGAAAGTGGAGTGAGGGCATTGCCCGCAGGGATGTGTTGCGAACCCACACAACTGCGGTAACGATCAAGTATCTGGCAGATAATCCAAAGGCTCCTGTTAAGGCATTTTGTATTGATAGGGCATATCGCCGTGAGACTATTGATCCTACACATACTCCTGAGTTTGAGCAGCTTGAGGGTGTTGTTATGGATGAGAATATGTCTTTTGCAAATCTGCTTGGATGTCTTTCAGAGTTCTATCACAGGATGGGATTTGATGATGTGCGTTTCCGTCCCGGTTATTTCCCATACACCGAACCAAGTGTTGAACCTGAAGTCTATGTCGAAGGCATGGGATGGGTTGAACTTGGTGGTGCCGGAGTGTTCCGAAAAGAAGTTACAGAACCTCTTGGTATCAAACATCCTGTTTTAGCATGGGGATTGGGTGTGAGCCGTGTGGCTATGTTAAAACTTGGACTTAAGGATCTGCGTGAGTTGTATCAGTCCGATATTGACTGGTTGAGGAAGAGCGAAATCTGTGAATTGTGATTCGGGTTAATTGATCGAATAGTGGCAAACATCCAATAGTGTTCAACTATCAGATCGGTTTAAGGGATGTAGTATGAATGATGGTTTCAATTTCGATGATATTATTGAAAAATTGAAAGCCATGTCCAACCCGGATGCCATAAGGGGTATGGCAAGGTTTGGTATTACTCCTGAAAATACGTTCGGCGTGTCAATTCCAAATCTGCGAAAGATTGCAAAGGAAACAAAAAAGAACCACGCTCTTGCACAACAACTCTGGGAATCCGGTTTTCGTGAGACTATGATCCTTGCGAGTATGCTTGATGAGCCGGAGATGGTCACACGTAAGCAGATGGAACAGTGGGTGCTTGATTTTGATTACTGGGAAATATGTGACCAGTGCTGCATGAACCTGTTCGAGAAGACCGGTTTTGCGTATGAAAAAGCGGTTGAGTGGAGTAATAGGAACGAGGAGTTCGTAAAACGAGCCGGGTTCGTGTTGATGGCACGGCTGGCTGTGAGCGACAAACAGGCTGAAGACAGCCGGTTTGGGCAATTCTTCCCAATAATGCTGCGGGAGGCAAATGACGAGAGGAACTTTGTCAAGAAGGCTGTCAACTGGGCACTGAGGCAGATTGGGAAGCGAAATCTTGCTTTGAATGGGGAGGCGATCAAAACTGCGATGGAGATGCACAAAATCGGTTCAAAGAGTGCGAAGTGGATCGCGTCTGATGCCATCCGCGAGTTGAGTGGCGAGGCTGTTCAGGAAAGGTTGCGAAAGACGTAAAATTTTTGTCTTTATAGCTGCGTAAATGAAATTGGAGACTTTTTATTATTTTCTGGTTCCATCAATTCCACAACTTCTTAGCTAATGCTGACACCAGTACACTTTGATAAAAATATAAGTATGATCAATATTTTATATATATGTATGGCTCAAGGCAACAAATGTATCAATAAATCAATAGCAAAAGAAGTAGAGAATGGAAAGGTCATTCTCCATTAGACCGAGCGCAAAAAAAATTATGGACAGTACTATAGAAATAGTGGGAAGTTGGATTTATGTAGTGGTAACTATCATAGTATTACCGATTTCGGATGAGTTTTTGAGTGTTTAGTGTGTGAAGTTCAACTGTTGTGGGTGGTATATTAATAATTCAGGGTATTTGGATACGATTTAGTCACAATTTTCATAGAGCAGAAAAAAATAAAAAGTCTCAAAATCCAGTACTGCCATCAAGGAGATTTACATTTAACTTATACTCCCAATTGAATGACTGGGGTAGTATTAGATATATCCAAAGAGGGTTTTAGTGTGGATATCATTTGATGGGTTAAAGGCTATGAAAAACCTATTGTCGAATATGCTTCCAGACATCGCACTGCTTTTGACTCCGAAGATGGTAGAGTCCATAAAGAACAATTAAAACGGTAATTTGCCGCTTTTTTCTTTTATGGAGCGGGGATTCCATCTCCATTAACACAGTGAACATGATTGCTTTCTGTGTGGTAAGCACACAACCACACACAACACATAAATACATGTAGCTCATACTTTCATATATAGGCAATGTTTGCCGTTTTTATACAAATATGAGTGCATGGATAGTTGACTGTAGTTGTTATTATCAGTGCCTTAACCGGCATAACGTGTACTTATTAAAGAGGTAATTATGAGAAATATTCATGTACTGATAGTTAGTGCAATGGTATTAATTTCATTTTCAGGCACGGTATCTGCTGAAATGGATCACAATTTTGTAGAAGGTCCATTTGAGACTGGACCACAGGTGACGGTAAAATGTATAACTTGTCATCCCGATGCAGCAAATGAGATGCTGGATTCAGCTCACTGGAACTGGGCAGGTCCGACACCTGATGTAGTGGGCCACGAAAATGAAACAACCGTTGGAAAAGCAAATGTCATTAACAATTATTGTATCGCAGTGCCATCAAATGAACCAAGATGTACTTCCTGCCATGCAGGATATGGCTGGAAAGACAGCACTTTTGATTTCACAGATAAGACAAATATAGATTGTCTGGTCTGCCACGATGGCACAGGAACCTACAAGAAAATACCAACCGGCGCAGGAGTAGTTGATGCCGGAGTAGACCTTGAAGCAGTTGCACAGAGTGTAGGACTGCCAGATCGCGATAATTGTGGCGGCTGTCACTTTAACGGCGGCGGTGGCGACAATGTAAAGCACGGTGACATGTCTTCGGCATTGAGCACTCCTTCAGAAGATCTTGATGTGCACATGAGTGGTGCTGATGGCTTATTGTGCCAGGATTGTCACACAACTACTGACCATAAGATCGCAGGATTTAGTCCTGCCGTTCCTGTAACTGAAGGTAGGGTTGCATGTACTGATTGTCATGGTGATGTCCCGCATACCGGACCATTCAAGGATAAATTAGATTCACATTCTGATGCAATAGCATGCCAGACTTGCCATATCCCAAAGGTTGCACAAGAAGTGCCAACAAAAATGAACTGGGATTGGTCAACAGCAGGACAGGACATTGACCCAATACCAACAGATGAGTATGGCAAACCCACATACTTTAAGTTGAAAGGTAATTTTGTATGGGGAATGGATGTAGTGCCAACGTATGCATGGTACAATGGTAAAGTCGAGAGGTACATACTTGGTGATGAAGTGAACCAAAATGGAGTAACCAGTATAGTTAACCCGGTTGGAGATATCAATGATCCTGATGCTAAGATATATCCGTTCAAGATACATGAAGCTAAACAGATCAGCGATGCAGTCAACAAATATCTGATTGTACCAAGACTGTTTGGGGAAGGTGGATACTGGCAGACTTTTGATTGGAACGCGGCTGCAGAAATCGGAATGGAAACAGTAGATCTGCCATACAGTGGGGAGTATGAATTCATAAGTACAGAAATGTACATGAGTTTAAACCACGAAGTTGCCCAGAAAGAAGAGGCTCTTGGTTGCTCTGACTGCCACACAGAAGACAGCAGGATTGACTTTGCTGCACTCGGATATGCAGGCGACCCCGTGGACGTAGGTCCCAGATTTGTAGTAGAAGAAGAACCTGAAGTTCCTGTTGAAGATGCAGAAGAGGAAGCACCTGCAGGTACTCCTGGATTTGAGGGCGTACTTGCTGTTGCTGGACTGCTTGGCGCAGTTTTGCTCGCAAGACGTGATTGAGCAAGATATATGATGTGTGCTTTTGCACACATTCTTTTTTTTCTTTCATCGATTTTTCCTCAGTATCTATGAACAATATATCCATACGGGATAGCCTCACCTAACCCCGTATAGAAATTTGAGAAAATGTGAGCATACTATTGATGGCTCCCTGATGATCCATCAATCTGTACCCCCATGTTGCTGAATCATGTGAATGGCCATATAATCATATATTCTTTGATTGTGCTACACACTCTTCGTACAGATCTATCATGAACACTTTGAAACTTACCTCCTCTTTGTACAATACAACCCATAGCAGTTGCAGCACTTGTTCATAAGCAAAATAAAAATTAATTCAAGAAGCATCTAAGATATATGATGTGGAATTGATATCGAAAAAACCAAAATTCATCGATGGACACATGTGACAAAAGAGGTTGAGAATACATTAAAACCATTCAATGTACTGTCCCTTCAAACCTAGTGTTGAGTCAACTATCAAGTGTCTGATTATGAAGATAGATCATATGGCACAATTTCAATTTTCTAAACTCCAAGATGACCGATCGGTTTTTACACAGTGCCGTCAGCGCACCGACTTAGGAACACCCTCGGGCAAATTATACGTACATGCTGCGTACATGCGGGTGCCGATGCTAAAAAGAAAGTCACAGCAATTGACCTAAACTAAAGAAAACGGAACATCAGTTTCCGCTGCAGGCGGCGGATTCCACTGCTGCCAAACCTATAACCCCAAATCCAACAATGCAATTCTCATATCTGCAAATATGACG
>DQIO01000055.1 GCA_020793555.1 Methanosarcinaceae archaeon
ACGCGATTATGAGTATGTAAGGCATGGAACTCTTTCTTTGTTGGCGGGAATCGATGCATGATTTGTGTAAGGATATTTTGGAATCGATACAATAGTATATATTTTGTAAATATATAGTGCGAGTTGATTCGACCGGATGGAGAATTTTCTCGATATATTGTAAAGGATGCAGAGGACTGGCACCCTTTGCTATCGAAAAGTGGAGACAGTACTTATGAAAGTAATCACTCACATTCAGTGATGAACAATACAATATCCTTAAAAAAATGCATATTACCGGAGATACGGATGAGGATAAATTGAAATATATTTTTTTAGAATATGCTTCAATACGGCGCGATGTACAGATAGAGTATGAGTTCTATAAACGAAAACTTGTCTGGGACAAGGTTATGCGCATACTTGAGATGGTGTGGGAAGTGTATGAAAACGGCGAAGATGTTGAAGATGTGGTCGCACGTTGATCAATTGAGAAGATCGAAGCGATTGAGCATATATTGAGAGAATACATGATCGTCACCCCTCCTGACAAGAACTGGACATATCTTCCAACACACAAGTTCAGACTTCAATGGAAACGACTGTTCAACCAATTGATAACTGAATATCCTGAGATGTATGAGTGCAGTGCAGCATGTGCCGCCACTATCTACCTTGTGGATGAGTTCTCAATGGAGTCAATGAGTGATGAAGAACTACGTGATGGTGCGATTATACTGTGCGAAGGTTGGTTCTTTGCGATGGCAGAATGTGTAGTCACTGCAAGAAGATATATGAGAACAAAGCGGTTGTATGGGTGAGATCGACACTTATCTGCGACCAAATCCGTTATTTACCACCATCAATTACATTTGCATTAATGGCAAGTTTGTCAAACAATGGATGTTCCAATCCATCCTTGCGTATAAAGGTGAATTCTGCATCCGGGTTAAGCTCAATCAGACGGATGGTGTTTTCAAGCGCACGCCCAAGTGCCTCGTAGTCAGGAGTGGAGACAACTTCGGCATTGAATGGATAAACTTCACCAAGTTCCACCGGATATGCGCCAAATGGTGGCTTGAATGTTAGCAAATTGTCATATTCACTGTCCCTTTTTGTAGGGTTTGAGCGGATGAGCGCAGTTCCTTTGATAGTAAGCCTTTCCAATCTGTTTGAAAATCGCAGGATTTCAGGGCGGTCTGCAGATTCGGGACCGCAGTAGAAGAATGTTGATTTCGATACAGGGTCGTTTTGTTCAAGCCAGTCTGTGTATTTGTATGCCTGCTTGAGTCCTTCTAAAAGACGCGGATGAGCGCGGCAGCGCAGTTCAACGAGTTCGAGCAGGTTGCCTTCTTTGATCGATTGTTTTACAAGCCGCATCTCTTCGAATGTCACATAGAGGTTGTGGCGTGCAAGAAGTTCCATGCTGTTTTCTGCGCTTTTGAGTTCCTCTGCGGTATGTGTCACACAAACCGGACATGAGCATGGCAGGTAGTGTAAGTCTTCAATATGATATGTCCCGTGAGAAGTCATATAACGACCATCTTTTGCATATAATGCATACGCAGCCGAATCGAAAAGATCACAGCCGAGTGCGACTGCGAGCGCGAACATCATGGGATGGCCTGCACCGAAAAGGTGAACGGGTGCGGTTGGATCAAGTCCTTTTTTGGCTGATACAATCACATCAACAAGGTCGGCATAGCGGTATGATTCCATCATTGGTACGACTGCACCGAATGGATAGACATCAAAGTTAAGCTCTGAAAGATCCCTGGCACATTTTTCCCGAAGGTCAGGGTATGTTGAACCCTGTACAGGTCCTGCGAGCAGCATGCCGTCTTTGACAAGTACACGTGCCTGTGCCAAACGCTCAATGGTTGTTTTTAGTTCGGACTCTGCCCGTGATCTCGGTACGTCAGGCGGGGTCGGGATGTCAAGTGGCACGCCAATGTCTGTGCCGATCTTCTGTTGGAAATCGATGATCTGTTCGTTTGTGACCTCGACCTCACCATATACGGATAACTGGAACGACCCCGAATCGGTCATTATTGGACCGTCGAAGTCAAGGAGAGAGTGCAGACCGTCTTTCAATGCCTTTTCGCGCAGTTCATCCTTACGATAGATGATATAGGAATTTGTTATGATAATCTCTGCACCAAAATCCCTCATCTCGCTTGGTTTTATGATCTGGATGTTAGGATTGATAACAGGCATGATGGTTGGTGTTTCTACTACACCGTGGGGTGTTGTGAGCCTGCCGATGCGCCCTGCGGCGTCTTTTTGAATAATCTCGAAATTTGATGACATCTGGATGGGTAGATGGGAGTTGAGATATATCTAACCGACGCTCGGTCATGGCCAAATATTGATGCG
>DQIO01000054.1 GCA_020793555.1 Methanosarcinaceae archaeon
TACGATTCAAGTCACAGGGCGGCGGAGTTAATTTTGCCCACGGTGGTGCTTCATTACAGGAGATTGTATTGCCTGTACTTATCTACAACCACATCAAATCTGATTCAGTCTTGGATCAGAAAGGGATCGAACACGGTAAAGTGGATATCACTGTTCTGGATTCTCACAAAAAGATAACCAGCAACTCCTTTAAGATTCGAATATTACAAACTGGGAAGGTAACTGATAAACGTGAGCCTTTAAGGTGCAAGATCGCATTATATGACAGTGATGATAACATGGTAAGTGATGAAAAACTAGTCATTGCCGACAGCACATCAGATGAACCGGAAGAACGCATTCAGGAAGTTGTTTTAACTTTGAGTAGCGGGATAAAGAATGGTATTTACAATCTAAAAGCGACTGATGAGGATACGAAAGAATTTGATAGGGGAATATTTGATATTCCAGTTGAAGTCGATATCTTGATATCAGACGACTTCTAAGAATTATAGTGAAATAACAAAACAGTTTAGAGCTGATAAAAATGACAAGCATTGATATGGACATCGAAACCGACAAGAAACTAAACACATATTTCCCGGGGAAAGTCGTGAGAAAAGATCTCACTAAACTCATGAAGGTCGGTCATAACGTTCCAGTCTATGTATTGGAGTACCTGTTGGGATCAAATTGCGCCACAGATGATGAAGATCTTATTCAGGAAGGCGTCAAGAAAGTTAAAAAAATATTGTCCGATAATTATGTGCGCCCTGATGAAGCTGAATTGGTCAAATCAAAAATACGGGAGATCGGATACTACACCGTAATTGATAAAATTACAGTCAAACTCAATGAAAAACGTGATGTCTATGAAGCTATGTTCTCCAATTTGGGTCTCACAAAAATTGAAGTTGAACCGGAATATGTAAAAGAATATGAAAAGCTCCTTGGAGGCGGTATCTGGTGTATTATAAAGATGTATTATACAACAGAAGCCACACAATCTCCATTTGTAATTGAAAGTTTGAAGCCGATACAAATACCAAATATGGGTATAGATGAGTTTATAGAACAGAGAAGGAATTTCACAAAAGACGAATGGATAGATGTCATTCTAAGAACTATTGGAATGGAACCCACACAACTGGAAAGTTCTGCAAAATGGCATTTGATGGAACGTCTGGTGCCTCTTGTTGAAAATAACTATAACCTGTGTGAACTCGGGCCGAGAAGTACCGGTAAGTCTCATGTCTATAAAGAAATCTCGCCAAACTCCATATTAATTTCCGGTGGCCAAACAACAGTTGCAAACCTGTTCTATAATATGGGTACAAGACAGGTTGGACTTGTGGGATTGTGGGATGTAGTTGCTTTTGACGAAGTTGCCGGAATGAAATTCAAAGATAAAGACGGGGTACAGATACTCAAGGATTACATGGCATCCGGGTCATTTGCCAGAGGCAAGGACCAGATAAATGCAAATGCATCCGTTGTATTTGTAGGAAACATTAACCAAAGCATATCGTCATTACTCAAGACGTTCCATCTTTTTGCACCATTCCCGGACGCTATGAATAATGACAGTGCATTCTTTGATAGGATGCATTATTATTTACCGGGCTGGGAAATTCCGAAATTCAAACCGGAGCATTTCACTGATAGATATGGTTTCATAGTGGATTATTTTGCTGAATTCTTAAGAGAAATGAGGAAAAGATCATTCAGTGACAATATACTCAAACACTTCAAACTTGGAAATAACCTCAACCAAAGAGATGTAATTGCTGTGAAAAAGACATATTCCGGATTAATGAAATTGATATATCCGGATGAGATAATCTCCAAAGAGGAGTCACAGGAAATATTGGAATATGCTATGGTTGGCAGAAGAAGAGTCAAGGAACAGTTAAAAAAGATAGGTGGGATTGAATTTTTCGATGTGAATTTTTCTTACATTGATAATGACGATATGACCGAACATTTCGTAACTGTCCCTGAAAGTGGAGGCAACAAGATAATTCCTGAAGGACTTGCAAATCCCGGCCATGTATATACAGTTGCTGGAGCAGCTTCGAGTAAGATCGGTGTGTACAAAATAGAGTTACAGGTTGTCGCAGGTTCCGGAAAATATGATAAATCCGGTCTTGGTTCAAATCCGAAAGCCAAAGAAGCAATACAGACCGCATTTAACTATTTCAAAGCAAATGCAAAATCAGTTAGTCAAAGCATATCCACAAAGGAAAAGGATTATCACATGCATGTACAGGATCTGACAGGTGTGGGTATGTCTGATGATCTTGCCCTTTCTGCTTTCATCAGCTTATGTTCAGGTGCTTTAGAAAAGCCTGTGCAAGAACAAACTGCAATATT
>DQIO01000053.1 GCA_020793555.1 Methanosarcinaceae archaeon
AATTGTGCCATATGGCCGATCTTCATAATCAGACACTTGATAGTTGACATGACACAAGGAGTTACCCACACAAAACAGCGAAAACATCCATTATCTTTCGCAAAATAACATGTTCTCGCATCGCTTGCTCACCCTGATTATTTGTCGGCTCCATTCCTAGATATAGTATACATGTGTACCACCGGCCAGCCCAAAAACTAAACCGGTGTTCATGCACTTATACAACATTCGTTTCGCCGAAGTGGTATCCTATTACAACCAGGTCCTGAACGTTTATGAGACCATCCTGATTGACATCGTAGCGTGGATATGGATATTCAACAGTTGTACCATACTTTTGACCTACGATTGTGATATCTAGAATGTCTACTCCCTGATCTTCATTTATATCCCATAGTGGATGTAAATTGTTGATCGTAATAGTGCGCTGGGAAGTTACTACATTCACACCGTCACTTACAGTTACCAAAATCGTGTGGCTGCCTGCACTTGAGTAATCAGTATTCCAGAAATAACTTGAACTGGTGCTATAAGTTACTCCATCGATCTTGATCGTGTAACTTAATGCCTGACCATCCACATCTGATGCAGTCACATCTATAATGATCGTATCAGTTTCACCAAATACCGCATTATTCGCAGGTACGAATCCTGTGATAACTGGTGCATGGTTGACCTCATTCACAGTTATAGTAACAGATTCAGAATCTGTCAGATAACCATCAGTTACCTCAAAGGTAACTACATATGTTCCAGTCTGTCCATCTGCAGGTGTCCATGTGAACACACGTGTTGCCGTATTAAAACTTGTACCGTCTGGCAGGTTGGATGCTGAATATGTAAGACTGTCACCGTCAGCATCAGATGCACTTAACGTGAATGTCAGTGCATTATCTTCATCTACTGACTTTGCACCAATTCCGGCAAGGACTGGGGCAGTGTCAATCAATACACTTGTATCAGCGATCGTATATGATGCTGCATTTGAATTTGCATCAGCAATTACTACATTTGACAGGTTGAGGTCCAATCTTCCAGTACTGCTACCGGCAGTAATACTTATGGTAGCCATTGTGCCGGATGCGGATACACTTGTTGCACCAAGGATCGAACTATATACAGCAGAAACAGTTCCTGCATTGTTGTCTATTGTTCCGTCGTCAAATATTGTAGAAGCCCCATCCTGGGTAAAGAGGTCTCCTTCAGTGACACTATTCACAGTCGCAATCGAACTGTCGAACAGAAGATTGAATTGGGCACCTGTTATTGCTACTGTAGGATCAATTGTGACATCAACCGTAAATTGCTGGTTTGGGGTAACTATTTGGTCTGCAACAACGACAATCGGGGATTCTCCTGCTGCACTTCCAAATCCAATGGAAATTGCACAAAACAGTGCAGATAAAATAAATATTCTCATTACACGCCTGGGGAAATTAGTATCGTATTTCATGGTTATTTAATTATAATAATGGTCAGCTATATGAGGTGTGTGTGCACATATTCCGATTTTTTGGCCACAACGTGGCGCTGCACCCACATTAAAGACCAAATGATAAGTGAAAAATGTCAAAAACCAAAAAAAACAAAGGGGATGGACTCGAGTCATCGATCTACGAGTTATAAGCCCATCGGGATTTCCTGACTACCCACCCCACCCCGAGTTATTATCCAGACACCGATCCCAGATAAAATATAACTAAACTCCTGCCATTAACTGGAAAGGTTCAACACATCGCGAACACTTTTGATGTCTATTTTACTTAATGCATCCTTTGTGATGCATCATGGACACTGATGAAGAAGAAAGAATAATTGTCGTAAATCGGTGTGTAAAGGGCGAAAAAATAACAAACATTTGTAAAAACCTGAATCGATCAAAGGGTTGGCTTTCCAAATGGGTTAATAGGCTGCAGACCGGAATTGCAAAAGCAATTATTGAAATGATAACTGCTGCCCGATACAGAAAGGGTTATGGAATGCTTGAGCCGTATGCGGTGAAAGTCGCAAGTACAGTTCTTAGAAGAGAGAGAGAGAGAGCGAGTAATCGCTCTTATTTATTCGACACTGATGCTCCGTTTTTCTTTAATTTAAGTCAATTGGTCTATTTTTCTTTTAGCCTCGGCACCCTCATGTACGTACAATTTACCGTGAGTGTTCTATATTTGTGCGTTGACAGCTTTGTGTAGAAACCGATCGGTCATTTTAGAGTTTAGAAAATCACGTTATTTAATCTATCCCCTTCATAACCGACACTTGGGACTGTGCCTGTGACACTATTGTCATGTCAACAACACAATGTCGCGGAACAGAAGGAGTTAAGACATATGCAAAAAACGA
>DQIO01000052.1 GCA_020793555.1 Methanosarcinaceae archaeon
CTCAAAGAGAGCGAGAAGATACAGTTCTAGTTCTAACTATCAGGCGGCAAAATGCAGGGCAGGTATGCGCTCATCAAGACCAAACACGGTGGGCAGAAGAAGAACTGGCTGTTCTTTAAGCAAAAATGGCACTATCTCAAAAACCAGTTATTTCAATAGAGGATTTATCAAAATCGATAATTACATAGACACGGATTTAAGCTTGTTCGGAATCGATATCATAAGAGACTATTTGGTTTGTGGTGCAAAGTGTTTGATATTTGATAAACATCAAATCTGTGTAAATCCATGTAAATCCGTGTCTGAAAAATAACTGGATTTTGGAACTGTGCCAGCAAAAATAAAGGATCCTATCACGCATACGCCCAAAAAGCAGATAATAATACATGTTGCATAACCAGATTACGCTTCTTTGAGCGCGAACCGAGGTATTGAACTTTGCTCAATACCTCGTTTAATCACCAATCTAAAACCGAGTGGATAAAAAACAAAATTTTGATGGGACCGCGGAGATTTGAACTCCAGTCGCAAGACCCCCAGCCTTGCAGGATGGACCAGGCTACCCTACGGTCCCACAGGAATAGTTACTCTAAATACGTTTTGAGTATTTCATTCTTTCGTGCGCATCCATTCGTTGTATGCGTCCACGATCTCGCTACCTTCAAGGAAGACCAGATCACGGTCTTTTGCATACGTCTTGGCATCCTCTTTTGACAATGCTCTGCCACTGTTCTCATCAAGCATCTCGCACACGACCATTGCAGGAGTTGTGCCTGCCATTTTTGCAAGTGCTATTGAGAGTTCGGTCTGTCCCATGCGTTCGTTGACCAATCCTTCCGCTGCGCGCAAAAGAGCGACGTGTCCGGGTGTTCTGAATTCTGAACCAAAATTGACATTCTCGCCGTCGAGTGTTCTGTCAACGATCTCTGCCAGTTTGTTTATCGTCAGCGCACGGTCATTGTCAGGTATCCCTGTGCGTGTGTCCCTGTGGTTAACCCAGAACGAGAACGATGAGCGGGTGTCGTACGCGAGATCGCCGCCTTTTTCCACGGTAGTCTTAAAGGAATTGTTGGAGTTAGAGGCATTGCGGAGAACATCGGATATGAATGGTAGTCCAAATTGTTTTGATGTATCTGTATCCAGCGCGACGCAGATCAGGCCACCGCCATCCTTGCGCATCCACTTTACATCGTTTGGTGTCACTGCACTTGCAGGGATGGTGAAATCAGTTTCACCCTCACGTCCTTCCGAATCAAAGATGAATATCATCTCACCGTTCTGGATTGCTTGTATTGCACGCTCTATATTTTCAGTATAATTTGTGTCATTGGAACTCATTGTATCACTTATCTTTCACTCGCTTTTATCATTTCCAACTATTATCTTGATCTGATCTCCGTCCTTTAATCGAAGAGTATTACGCAGGTTCACAGGTGCTATGATCTCAAGCAGGTCATCGGGGTAGTGCGACCTGTCCGGTACAATTACCGCGCCATCGATTTCTTCGATCTTAACAGGATAACATTTACCGCCACCAAAAGTTCGCTCCCCGTCAGTAAATCCTGTAACTTTGGCGGCATGTATCATGTCTATCCTATTGCGCAGGGAATTACTGAGGTCTGTAAGTTGCACATTCAATGTGCCCGGGAACGGCGTGAAATCCAGTATCTTCTCAAACTGGTGTTTGTAGCCATCCAGCCCTATGTAGTATTGTCCTTCACCGAGTCCTGTTATCAGATTTCCGTGCAATTCTACTGCTTCACATTCGTTGCAGAAAATGTTCTGGTAATCAACATACTCCGTTTTGAGAAGTTTAATTCCGTGTTTTGTAATTGTGACAATCTGCCCGCCAGATACCAGGTTCCTTTCAATGAACCCCTCATCTTCCAGATTCTTCAACATCCTTGCGGCAGTCTTTGAACTGGACGAGATGTGTTTCGAAAACTCGCTGGATGATATCGTTATCGGCTTATCAATTGCCCCTAGAAGGGCGAGTTTCTTTAAGGATTCGATAACCGGCATTTTGTTGACCTCTATCTCAATTATGAGATGGTTCTCAAATATGAGGTGAGGTGAGATAAAGGTTTTGATGCGGGTGCGAAAACTCACATCCATATTTGCAGCACTACAATAGTGTCATGTTAACAACACAATGTCATGGGACGGGGGTAAGACAGATGCAAAAAACGACTTGACGCCTGGCGTGCAAGAGCGCGGCACGTTCCTACACCACGAACGCAAAATACAAAACGGTTTTTAAGCGGCGTCATATTTGCAGATATGAGAATTGCATTGTTGG
>DQIO01000051.1 GCA_020793555.1 Methanosarcinaceae archaeon
TTAAAAGAGTAAGACCTAATGGAACGACCATTTATTCGGAGGCCTTTGCCTTACAAACGGTCACCCAGAATACGCTCCCCTGCCCAGTCCAAAATCCCGAACAGCGCATGATGAGTGTTGCAATAGGCGCGAGGGTAGGTGAGATAGGTTAAAGGGCGCTGGGATTGAGAAATTGGAGGGGAGGTTTTTATGTTTGGCACCTTTAATAGTCTCTTAGTAATGTGTTTATGAAATGTTTGGCCCTATATGGCCCCTTTAGAATGTAAGCTGTTCCAGCCCCAGTGGTGCCGATTTGCTCAAAAATACCAGAAGATACCAAATCTAACAAATCTCTTGAAGCGGTTCTTTTAGAGGTGGCGCAAATTTCCTGATATTCTGTATTCGTTATCTGCCCTTTTTCTTTGACATACATCACAGCTTTGATCTGTCTTTCATTTAGATTCAGGCTGCGAAGATATTCTTCATCATATACATATTTTCTAAACACAACCTGAAAGCCCTGATATTCCTCAAATGTAGGCTCTGAAAGACCAGCATCAAGGCAGTGTTGTTGTATTTTTTCTATGCCGCTGCCCCATCTTTCGATCAGTTCAGTATCATACAGTACTTCTGCCAGTCCTTTGTTTCGCAGTGTTGATGAATGTGGTTTGTATAGTTCTTCCAGTGTGATCCCATAAGGTAAAAATCCCGGACTTCTGATTATGAGTTTGTCGTCATATATTCGTACTTCAATGTTTGAGAATATTGTATAGTCCCGATGGCAAACAGCATTGATGAGGGCTTCTCGCAGGGCTTCTAATGGGTAATCCCATATTTGATCTCTTTCCGGTCTGCCTGTCATTACAAATTTGTTTTTAATCTCTCTTCGATCAGCTGGCGCTGGTGTTGTATCTTATGTTTGAGCTCCTCTTCTGTTGGCAGATAGAGCATGTATTTTGAAGCGAAAAGCTGCTTGCTGTTATTGAGCACCGAATATTTTGCAATGGTCTCGTTCTTCTTTGAACAAAGGATTAATCCAATTGTCGGATTATCGTCGGAGGTGATGTATCTATCATCAAATATCCGAACATAGCTATCCATCTGACCAACATCCTGATGCGTCAGTTCACCAATTTTTAGATCTATTAACAGGTAGCATTTTAAAATGCAGTTGTAGAACACCAGATCAACATAAAATAAATCACCATCGAATTGTAGCCGTTTTTGTCGTCCAACAAAAGCAAAGCCTTTACCAAGTTCAAGAAGAAATGACTGGATATTATTGATAATGGCTTTTTCGAGCTTTGATTCGTGCAGAATATCGGAATCTGGTAAACCGAGGAAGTCTAAAATATACGGATCTTTTATCGTGTCTATCGGGTTTTTTGGATTGTACCCTTCCCACGTCAGTTTCATCACGGCCATTTTATCTCTACTTTTAAGTAATCGTGCGAAGAGAAATGTGTTGATCTGCCGATCCAGTTGTGAAACACTCCAACCTTCTTTCTCTGTTTCAAGCTCATAAAATAGACGTTCGTTCTTATTTTCGACTCTGGTCAGTGTCCGGTAATGCGACCAGCTAAGTAGCGGGGAAAAACCCTGATTGCATTCGTTTTTTTCAACTGCAAGGTTCATGTCTTCTAAAACATCACACGTCGTGTGATGATTTTGTGAGATCCCATCCAATCGATCAGATTCATCACACGCCATGTGATGAATTTCTGGCATACGCTCAGAATATGTCTGATAGAACAACCTAATATAACGCAGGTTTGTCACGGAAAAACCTTCGCCATACTTCTGGGAAAGTCTGGCAGATAGTCCCTCCAGCACTTTTTTCCCATACTTTGCCCGTTCATCTCCACCCTGTGCTGACTCCACGATTTCGCGTCCGATCAGCCAGTAAGCTATTACCATCTGGTTATCAATTGACCTAACAACATTCGCCCGTGCCTGATCAAGAATAGAAGCTACCCGATCAAATAGTTCGTCAGTCTGAGGCTGATCATCGTTTATCGAACCTTTCAAACTGTTATTGTTATTCATTCCATGACTCCCTGCTATTTTTTATTTATATTCACTATTTCGAATTGAAATGGTTCGTTCATCGAATTTTTGGCCCCTTTATGGCCCCTATGTGGCGGCTTTGGCGTGTTTATGGCATCGCCATCTATTCCACATTGCCTTCGATATGTCGCAAAATACTGGCAATTTTTTCTTTCAATTCGGGAATATCTCTTTCGGCAGTGTCCCATACCTCATCCAGATCCACACCAAAGTAAACATGTATCAATTTATCCCTCATACCTGCTATGT
>DQIO01000050.1 GCA_020793555.1 Methanosarcinaceae archaeon
GTTCAGATCATATTAGCCTGCACTGCAATTGAGAGCATCGCATTGTTCACAGGCTTGATAATTTCTGTTAATGCGCCCACAAAGCGGCTTTTATCTGCCTTATTGGTGTCTTTGCCAGTGATATATGGTCTTAATCTCATACGCGATGTGTTTGTCATAATCGCATATGGAGAACAATGGTTTGGAGCCAACAGCTTCGAGGTTGCACACCATATAATTGCAAAAGCTGGATCTGGAATTGCACTCTTTTTTATAGCCTATGCGGTACTGAAGATTTTGCCCGAACTATTGGACCTAATAGACGGGCTGTGGAAGTTAATAACTGAACAACTGCGTAATGTTGTTCGAAAAGTTACAGGGAACCATTAAATGCTAGCAAAAGGTTCTACCCCATGGATTTTTGCAGTTTTAATATTCACCACTATAAGCGGAGCTGGTGCATATTTGACAAAAAATCCATATCTGGAATTTATAGCATACATTGGAGTTATATCGGTTGTTTTTTTATTGCGGTTCTTCAGGGATCCGGAAAGAAATGTAAAAATGTGCAAAAAGTGTATGATTGCACCTGCCGATGGAAAAGTCATCGACATCCGCGGCAGGACTGTATGTATTTTCATGAACTTCCAGAATGTACATGTGAACAGAATACCACTTGCGGGTACAATTCGCAATATCGAACACAAGAAGGGAGGATACATACCTGCTTTTTGTAAAGATTCCGATCGGAACGAACGAAACAAAATAATCATTGATACTGAACATGGCGAAGTGAGTGTTACGCAGATCGCAGGCACCATCACGCGCAGGATTGTCACATATGTGAATGAGGGTGATATAATACAACAGGGTCAGAGGTTTGGTATGATACGTTTTGGTTCACGTGTTGATGTTACAATTCCTGAAGTGTTTGAGATTTCGTGCATAAAGGGAGACAAAGTCTATGCCGGAGAAACGGTGATAGCAATGAAAAACAATATACAATAAGGGGTGAAAATATGTTACAAAAGCTCAATATCCCGGACATTGTTACACTTTCAAACGCGCTGTTAGGTCTGGCTGCAATGCTTTCAGCATCCAATGGACGCTATGGGCTTGCATGCATATTGTTGTTAGTGGCAGCCGTTGCCGATGGCGTTGATGGATATCTTGCACGTCGCTTTACAAGTAATGAGTTTGGCGGAACAATGGATTCACTTGCAGATGTAATATCTTTTGGTGTTGCTCCTGCTTTTATTGTATATTCCATATACAGCACGCTACATCCATATATGATAGGTCTGGCAGTCAGTTTCTATGTAATATGTGGGATTCTCAGACTTGCCAGATTCAGTTCAATAAAAAAGACCATTACTGATTTTGAGGGACTCCCTATTACAGCAGGATCCGTTATGATAGCATCATATCTGCTCATAGATGAAAAATACATAAGTACCTACTCAGTAGTTGCCCTTGTAGTCATTCTTTCGCTTCTCATGATCAGTAAATTGACATATCCAAAATTGAGCAATATGAGAACCATGGCCCCAGTATCTGTTGTGTTTGGACTTGTTATCCCATCATTTTTCATAAACATAAAATACACGCCATCGTTTTCGCTTATCCTTTTCGTGGCAATGGCATTATATGTTGCATCTCCTGTAATGAAAACCAATAAAATATTTAACGGGAATTAAAATGAGTCAAAATAGCAATATTACAGATAGGGACAATGCATTGTTTGAGGCAGGGATCAAACTCGGTGCACTTTACCACCAATTTACGGGCTCTCCTGTGAACCTTAATACTGTGCAGAGCCTTGAGCGTGCGATTGAGCAGAGTATTTCAGTTCAGCCGTTTGTTGAAGATATAACAGTTTCAATCAATCGCGATATGGTGCGCTCAAATTTAAACGATGAGTTTGGATACTGTGAGCTTGAGGGGCGTATGCTTGATGTTAGGATAGGTGTCCGGTATGGTTTGGCGAAGGTTGAGGTTGCGCTTGATTTTGATGCTGAACTCGAGTATCCTTTGATGCAAATTTTAAGTGTTGAGTAGTTTTTTAGGACAGTGACCAATTTGTCCATTAAATGCTAAAAAATGGGCTTATCGCTGTTTTATGTGGGTAACTCCTCGTCTTTCATCTGATTGTATACTTTCTACTTTCATAGATTGCCTTGACTGATGCTTATTTATCCGTTTATTAGTACGCTACGCGCTGAGCTGAAGCGTTCCGCTCTCGGACACCGACGAGGGTG